>NZ_CAUFYA010000034.1:0-58940 GCF_959596855.1 uncultured Butyricimonas sp. | reverse complement strand
TGACGAGCAACTGGAACTTCAGAAGTTAATAGAATTGCAACAGGGGGAATATATTCTTTATACAAATTATTTCGGCGTGAAAGATAGGTATGTCCATTATCTTTCAGAACAATACGGGAGTCAACTGGTCGTGGATAATGCTCAGGCTTTGTATGCGGAGGTTATCAAAGGTGTATCAACCCTGTATAGTCCCCGGAAGTTTGTCGGAATACCTGATGGGGGTATTGCTTATGAAGATTTGCCATTGGAGAGGCAAGTTTACGAGTTGGATAAATCTTATTGTCGATGCGGACATCTTTTAAGACGCTATGATGAACCGGCGTCAGACGGGTATATTGATTTTAGAGCAAACAGTGGCCAACTTGTGATGCAACCTGTGAGGGAAATGTCTTTGTTGACTCGTGCATTACTTTCAAACATTGATTTTATTCAGGTTAGAGAGCGCAGACTGAAGAACTTCGCGTATTTGCATAAATATTTAGGTACTTCCAATCTATTGGATTTGAACATACCCTTTTTCTGTCCCATGGTATATCCTTATCGCATGAGGGAAGGTGCTGATATAAGAAAGAAGTTGATAGCTGATAAAATATATGTAGCCACTTATTGGCCGAATGTGTTTCAATGGTGTGCTTCCGATGCGTTGGAGTGTCGTTTGGCTGATGATATATTGCCTTTGCCGATTGACCAGCGGTATGGCAGTTGTGACATGGAGCGTATTTTGAATGTAATAAATAATTAATGATGGAAGAGAATAAAATATTTTTAAGGGGATTCGAGCCCGAAGATTATATTTTAATAAATCAATGGAGAAATGATCCGGAAATGCAGAAACTTCTTTCCGGTAATTTTCGGTATGTTTCTTTAGAAATGGAGAGAGAGTGGGTTAGACAAAAGATGATGAATAACACCAAAGAGATTTATCTGTCTGTTTGTCTGAATGATGAAAGTCGTCGGATGGTAGGTTATACATCCGTTAATGATATTGATTACGTGAGTCGATGTGCTCACGGGGGTGGGGTTGTTATTGGAGATAAGCAATACCGGGACGGAGAAATAAGACATGAGGTAGGGAGACTTATTCGAGAATTGGTATTTGATCACTTGAACATGAATCGTTTTACTGCAGCCTGCCTCGCGGAACATAAAACATCCAGAATCATGATCGAAGCCTGTGGGTTTCAATTAGAAGGTATAAAAAGGCAGGCCGTGTATAAAAACGGAACTTATCATGACCAATTCATGTTTTCTTTATTACGCGAAGATTACTACCGTTTGTTGGAGGAAGGACAATATAGTTTGAGAGCTTTTGCACGGCAGATAGAAATTGTAAGAAAACGGTTGAGAAACAAGTAATGCATTTCATCGGAAGTTTTTTATTGATATTTTGGCTTGGTTTTTGGGGGAATCATTTTATTGCCACGGACAAGGATACCAAGGTGCAAACCGAGCTAAAAAAAATCATGGAAGAATTACACGCTATCGGTTTGTCTGTTGTTGTGGTGGATAAAGGGCAAATCGTGTATAATGAATCTTTGGGTTATAAGTCAATTGATACGTCCAATGGAAATGGTAAAGAACCGTTACGAAACGGGTATATCTTTAGAATTGCCTCAATCTCAAAAACGTTTGTGGCTACGGCTATTTTTCAGTTGATCGAAAAAGGTCAGTTAGCGTTGAATGATGATATAAATCGTTATTTGAATTTCAAGGTGTCCAATCCGAAGTACCCGGAAATCCCGATAACTGTAAAAATGTTATTATCCCATCGTTCGAGTATAAACGATAGTCAGGGATACCATTCTTTTGATCACATAAGCCCCCGAAAAGGGAAAAATTATCAATCGTGCTATAATGATTATGCCCCGGGAGAGGGATATCAGTATTGTAATTACAATTATAACTTGTTAGGAGCCATTATTGAGAAAATATCCGGAGAACGATTTGATGTCTATATAGAAAAGTATGTAACAGGGCCGTTAAATCTTAATTGTAGTTTTAACGTGGAGCAATTAGATAGTAATTTACTTGTCCCATTGTATAAATATAATGCAAGCACAAAACGTTTCAATTTGATGCCTGAAGCGTATAAATCATATAAAGATTATTTGAATAATTACAGGTTGGCTTCCTATACTCCTCTTTTATCCCCGACCGGTGGTATGAAAATATCGGCTGAAGATTTGGCGAAGTATATGATTATGCATATCCAAAGAGGCAGGGATAATAATAGTCGGATTATTACCAAAAAAAGTGAGAAGCTTATACGACAGGTGGTTACACCGGAATCCGGGTATGCTCTTTCATTTAGGGAATATAAAGGACTTATTTCCGGAGAAATATTGTGCGGGCAAACCGGTGGAGCTTATGGGTTATTTAGTGCGATGATCTTCCAACCGGAGAAAAAATATGGTTTTGTCGTTATTACGAATGGCTGTATTTCGGAATCCGCGGATGGTTATCAAGATCTTCACAAGAGAGTGATAAATTGTTTATACGATAATTTTATAAGGAAGAACTAAATATATGGGTATATTACATTTGTGTTTTGATGGTAATTTTATAAATAATAGCCTGAAAGTATTCGAGAAGTATTACCCGGGACAAAATCTGTTTATCGTAAATAAGGAAAAAAAGGATTTTCAAATGTTACAAGACGATGAACGTTTACTGGGTATTCCCTTGGAGGAAGAGGATTTTCCTAAAGTTCATCAATTGTGTATTGAACATCATATTGATAAAATTATTATACATGGCATAAAACCAAGTTTCGTGGATTGTCTTCAATATTTAAAGAAACATGGTGAATTTAAAGTTTATTGGATTTTTTGGGGATATGAACTTTATTTTGCGTTAGGGCAATTAGGGAAATATAAACTCGTGGATGGGGGTGTAAATCCATTTTTGTTACAAACCTATTATTCTTCGAATCGATATAGTTATTTCGTAAAACGGATATGGTATGGGAAAAAGGTATTCGCAGATCTATTGAAAAAGTTTTTACCTATGGTAGATTACTTTTGTTTTTGGAATTATAAAGATTATGAATTATTACAATCTTATTTTCATACTGATATAAAATATAAATTTTTTGCATATGCGGCTTATACCGGACAAGAGGAACCGGGGCATGGAGAAAACTTGCCTGCCAGAAGCTCGAGAACGATAATGATTAATCATCAAGCTTCTAATACAGGAAATCATTGTACTATAATGAATAAAATAGCTAGTTTGGATGCAAAAAATAGTTATAAAAAAATAGTACCACTTTCTTATGGCAGCCCTCGAGTAAGAAATCACGTTTTAAAAATAGGAAAGAAGTTATTTGCCAGTCAATTTCAACCGATATTTGAATATATGCCGCGGGATGAATATTTTGCATTGATTACTTCCGTGGAGGTTGCTGTATTTGGGGCAAGGAGGCAAGAAGCTTCTGGCAATATATCTACTTTACTTCGCAATGGTGTAAAAGTTTTTCTACGAGAAAATAATAATCTTTTGCAGTATTACAAAGAGAAGGGTTATATCCTTTTTTCGTTTGAGAATGATTTGCACTCGATGAAGGATTTAAAACCGTTAACGGTAGAAGAACAGAAACATAATAAAGAATGTAGTATCAAAAATAGAATCCTTTATGATCAATTTATGCCGTCTTTTTTTAATGAGTAGTTGATGAATTGAATGAAAGATATAAGCGGTTCATTCGTGTAAATTGATATTAAAAAAATAAAAAATGAATTCGGAATTTTTGTTGAATACTAAGACCGTACTGGTCACTGGGGCTTCTTCCGGTATTGGGAAACAAATTGCTTTGCGCTGTTCTGAAGCGGGGTGCTCTTCCATTGTCATAGGACGGAATGAAGATCGTTTGAATAATGTTTATCAAGCACTGGAGGGTGATAATAAATTAAAGTTTATTTGTGATTTATCTGATGAAAAAGAGATTGTTGCATTAGTGTCTTCTCTTCCCCCGCTTGATGGAGTTGTTTTGTGTGCAGGAATGGTAAAAACGTCACCTGTAAAATATAATTCACGAGCCGGCGTAGAAGAGGTATTTAAAACAAACACTTTTTCTAATATCACTTTGCTTCAATATTTACTGCGTCAAAACAAGATTAATAAAGGTGCATCAGTTATATTTATTTCATCGGTGGCTTCGTTAAAGCCTTATAAAGGAAATTCGCTGTATTCGGCTTCTAAAGGTGCGATAAATTCTTTTGCGAAAGTAATGGCTTTGGAATGCGGAGTTAAAAGTATACGTGTAAATTGTATTCATCCGGGTATTATTCGTACAAAATCTGAGAGTAATTTCTCCGAAGAGGATATGGCCAAACAGGCTGCTATGATTCCGTTAGGTTTTGGAACTCCTGATGATATTGCTTATGGATGTATCTATTTACTTTCCGATGCCGGTAGATGGATTACCGGTACCGACTTGATTATTGACGGAGGACAGGCAATTAGTTAATTACTTACATGTAAATATATAGTGTAATGAAAGTATTGATAAAGAATGTAAAGATCAAGGCTGTGGCAACTTGTCTTCCGGAGAAGACGTTTGAAATGGATTCCTTGAAAGGCGAGTACGAGGAGAAGGAGATTGATAATGTAAAGAAAACGACGGGTGTTGTCCGGGTGCACGTGGCGGGACAGAATCAAACGACCTCGGACTTATGCTTTGAAGCCGCCGAACTTTTGATAAAAAATGAAAAAATCGATCGGGATATAATTGATGGAGTTGTGTTTGTTTCTCAAACCTTTGATTATTTATATCCGGCTACCTCTGTGGTTCTACAGCATAAACTCGGATTATCGCAGGAAACCATTTGCTTTGACATATCCTACGGGTGTTCCGGATATTTGTATGGCTTATTTCAAGCGGCATCCATGATTCATTCCGGGGCATGTAAAAACGTGTTGCTAATGGCCGGAGATACGAATACAAAGATATTGAATCCGAGTAATCTCGGGGCAAGGATGGTTTTTGGCGATTGCGGTTCGGCAACGTTAATTTCAGAAGGTAATTCTTCAATCGGTTTCCATTTATGTTCCAATGGAGCGGGAGCCAAAACCGTGATAAATGTTAATGGTGGTTTCCGTCATTGGCCGGATAACGTGGGGAAATTGGATTATAGTAAGAATGCCAATAAAGGGGATGATGTTTTCGCGTTTATAGTATCGTGTGGTACCAAAAGTATTAAAACGATGCTGGAATTTATGGAATGGGATAAGGATGAAGTAGATTTTTACGCTTTGCATCAAGCGACTAAGTTTACATTGGATTTTATGAAGAAGAAGATGAAACTTGATCAAGAAAAAGCTCCTTTTAATATTAAGAATTATGGGAATACCGGACCTACGACAGTTCCTTTGGTGTTGACCGATTACGCGAATGGAATAACAAAACCGGATACACGTCAGTGGCACAAGGTCGTGTTGGCGGCCTATGGTGTCGGATTATCATGGGGAAGTGCCGCTTGTGATCTGTCGGAAACGAATATTTACAAACCGATTAACCAAGATTTGAGATAATTTTTATATGAAAGTTTTCATGTTTCCGGGGCAAGGATGCCAGCACGAAGGAATGGGAAAGGAATTGTATGACCGTTTTTCTAAAGCTAGAGATATTTTTGAAAGAGCAAACGATTTGTTGGGGAGAAGGATAACTGATGTCATGTTTTATGGTACAGAGTTGGAGTTGATGGAAACTCGAAATACACAACCTGCAGTTTTCTTGTATGAAGTTGCATTGGCTTTAGCTCAGGAAGAACTGAAGCCGGATCTGGTTGCCGGACATTCGTTGGGAGAGTTTGCCGCTCTTGTTGTAAACGGCACTATTAGTTTTGAAGATGGATTGAATTTGGTATTGCATAGGGCGTTGATTGCTCAAAAGGCTTGCGAAACAGTAAAAACAGCTATGGGGGCAGTTATCGGACTTCCCGATGAATATATAGCCCGAAGGATTAAAGAAATTTGGGATGAAACCGGAGAGCCGATTTATTTTGCCAATTATAATGGACCGGGACAAGTTGTTATTTCCGGTTCAAAAAAAGGTATTCGATTAGCTTGTAAGGCTTTTATGGCAGAAGGAGCCAAAAAGGCAGTTCCATTAATGATCGGTGGTAGTTTTCATACCCCGTATATGAAAGAAGCTCGTTTGGAATTAAAAGAACATATTGATAAAACAACTTTTCATACACCTTTTGTTCCTGTTTGTCAATGTGTGGACGGGCTATTACATTCGGAACCCGAACGGATAAAAGATAATCTGATAGAACACATTACGCATCCCGTGTTATGGACTCAAATGGTGCATAACTTGGCAAAAGAGGGGGCAATGGATTTTTATGAAGTGGGTCCGGACGATACTTTGCAAAAAATTGTAGCCCGTATGTACCCGGATAAGCGTGTATGTTCGATTTGGACGCTTCCCTTGTATGAATCCTACCAGCCATTAAGTATTCATTAATATGCAGATGAATCTTGTTAGCGGATTTTCATCTTTAGCCGGATTCCTTTGGATATTTACGGCTATAAATCCTTTTTATCTTTGGAATCCGCTTGAAAATAGATTGACAACACTCGTTGGGGTTTTGGTAGTTATAGCTACGTTGTTTTTGTATAATAGAAGAAAATTGTTTTTTACCTCAAAGAGATTATTGTTGGCTTTTTCTGTGTTTGTTTTTTTTGCTTATTTAACGTGGAGGTTGGATGATGGAATTTTAGCTACGGCAATTCGTTTTTTTATTTTTTCCCCACTGATACTGTTGGCTTTTTGGCGGAATGAGCTTCTGTACAAGGTGTATTCCCTATTTAGAAATGTAATCATTTTTTTAGCCATAGGTTCATGCGTTATCGCCATTTGTGCGGTAACGGGGATTATACAGTATTTGCCCTATTACGAGTTGGAAGCACAGTCCAACGTTCATGAAATGGCAGGTGTAACCTATCGGGTGTATGGTTGTATCGTTGTTACGGCTAAAGGAGGCTTTCTATCTTCTGTCATTCCGCGGGCGTGTGGCCCTTTGCAAGAACCGGGACACTTTGCCATTATTTTGGGTTTTATATTTTTGATAGATCGATTTGCCCGAAATAGTATCAGTAAGTGGATCGTGATCTGTGGTATGTTGACGTTTTCAATAAATTTTGTCATCCTTGCCGGATTGGGAGAGTTATATGACATGATGGTCAATAAGGTAGGATGGAGAAAGTTGAAAATTTACCTGTCTTTTTTGTTATTTTGTACGATTATCTTTTTTAGTTTAGATGAAAGTTTACAAGCACAGTTATCGTTTTTACTTTATGAAAGAAATCTAGAGCAAATTGTAGGTTCTTTTATCTCAACAAATTCTTTACAGGGGGCTTTGGATGAACGTATTAACCAAACAGGGGCTTATTACTACGAACAGTTTACTCATTCGTCCAAGGTGATATCGGGTTTAGGCAAACTTGACAGTGAAGTTGTTCTTTCTGATTATCGCGGATTAATTCTTCTTTTAGGATATATCGGTTTGATTTTATCTGTAATTTTAGCTTATACAGCTTTGTTAGGTGCTAAATTTAGACAGGGAATATTCCTGATTTGTGCGCTATTTCTGGTTTATCTTCATCGGGCATGGATGATGCACCAACCTTATATATATTTTTTGATATTTATTGCTATTTGCATGTATAATTATAGCATATATAGTAAACGAGTTTACGATTCAAAATAAAATTAGTATTAATATAATTGAGTATTTATTATGATTACATTAGATGAATTTGTGCAGAGATTTGCAGCAGAGTTTGATGAAACTCCTATTGAAACTTTTACTCCTGATACAGAATACAAAAAATTGGAAGAATGGGGATCTTTGGTAGCGCTTTCAATTATATCAATGATTGATGAGGAATTTGATAAATTCCTTACGGGAGCGGATCTGCGTTCCGTGTCTACGATTAAGGAATTATATAATTTAATACAAACTCGATAAATTGATACGGATATGCAAAATTTCATAAAACAATTTGCGGAGTTATTTGAAGAAACGGATCCGGAAGTGTTTAAGGCGGGAACAAAATTCAGAGAGTTGGATGAATGGTCTTCCTTGATTGCTTTGGCATTAATCTCCATGATTGATGAAGAGTATGATATTGTACTTAATGGAGAAGATATTCGTGATGCGGTGACAATAGAAGATTTGTATAATAAAGTGTTGGAGAAGAAATAATATCATGGGTTACAATCCATACTCTCTGGACGGGAAGGTGCTATTGATAACCGGGGCAGCCGGAGGAATTGGCAGAACTACTGCTATCGAGTGTTCAAGGTTGGGTGCGAGCTTGATTTTGACAGACATAAATGAAGAGGGGTTGAAAGAAACTTTATCTTCCCTTGAGGTTGTTTCCGGTCAAGAACATCGCTATTATAAGATTGATCTTACCGAGGAACAAGAAATAGCGGGCTTGGTCGAGAATGTACCTGCTTTGGACGGGTGTGTTTGTAATGCCGGAGTCATGAAACTTACCTTAACTCAATTTATTACAATAGCCGAGATCGAAAGGGTTCAGCGAATAAACTTGATAGCCCCGATGTTATTGACAAAATATCTCGTGAAAAGAAAGAGAGTGAAACGGGGTACTTCGATTGTCTTTACGGCTTCGGCGGGTGGTGTTTTTCGGGTTTCTGTCGGGAACGGGATTTATGCTACCACTAAATGTGGAATAGATGCGTTTATGAGGACGGTGGCACTTGAATTGGGACCTAAAGGTGTTCGATGCAATAGTGTTAATCCCGGTATGGTGGAAACCAATTTAGTGCGTAATGGACAATTCACGGAAGAAGATCACCGAAAAGAATTGCAAAACTATCCCTTGGGGCGATATGGGCAACCTTTAGATGTAGCCTTGGCCGTTATTTATTTGTTATCGGATGCTTCCTCGTGGGTGACCGGAACTGCTTTAAAAATAGATGGAGGGATGACTTTAAGTTAATACTTATGGAAAGATTGTTACAAGGTAAGGTTTGTATAATCACGGGTGCTGCCCAAGGTATCGGTAAAGCTATCGTTGAGCGTTTTGCCGGGGATGGAGCGGTGGTATATGCTTTTGATCGGCAGGTTGGAGTAATGGAGCAATGGGTAGGGGCTTGTGCTGGACGTTTCGGGACAAGAGTAATACCCGTTTGTTGCGATATTACGAATAGTGCAGAGATGAAAAGAGCACTGATGTCAATTCACAAGCAGGAGGGAAGAATAGATGTGCTGGTGAATAATGCGGGAGTGGTTTTCAACCGGAAGATGGGAATGATTGTTCGTGATGAAACGGAATTGATGTTTCGGGTGAATGTGATCGCCGTCTTGGAGTTGGTACAACTGGCCGCCCGATTTATGGCAAGAAATAAGACCGGTTCGATTGTGAATATTGCTTCTGTGACAGCTGTATTAGGATCGCCGGGACAAGTTGCTTATTCGGCAACAAAGGGGGCGGTTATATCCTTGACAAAATCGGCAGCGAAGGAACTTGCTTCACAAGGAATACGGGTGAATGCGGTGGCTCCGGGAATAGTGGAAACGGAACGCTTCACTGAGTTGTACGAAACCACGGGAAACAAGATTGATCAACGCATAGGAAAAATTGCTCTCGGACGTTTGGGGAGCCCGGAAGACGTGGCTAATGCCTGTGCTTTTCTGGCTTCCGAGAGGGCTTCTTATATTTCCGGACAGATTTTAGGAGTGGACGGTTGTGCGTCAATATAAAGGTATGGTACTGAATATTAATAAGCATGATGCTGATTCTTTGGCGGTAGTAGATTCTGCCGGAAACAAGTTGAGATATGGGGAACTGGTGGAGTTTTCAGAAGAATTGAAACGAGAACTCCCCAATCGTTCTCTGGTGTTCGTTTTTGCCGATAATGACGCGGGTGGGATTGCTTGGAGTATGGGATTCATAAATACCGGAATTGTCCCTTTGTTGTTGAATCCTAAGATAGATGGGGAATTATTGGAACAGCTATACTCAATTTACCAACCCGGTTATGTATGTGTTCCAAGTAGGGATGCTAAACGATTCGGTTTTGGACAGAAGTTGAGTCGTTTCGGTTATTCCTTATTGAAAACGGGGAATATGGCTTATCCGCTACATGAGAAGTTATCGCATCTTTTACCCACGTCCGGTTCCACGGGCAGCCCGAAATTGGTGCGGCACAGTTACGAGAACGTGGAGGCTTCCGCGTTGAACATCTCGACTTTTTTTCAATTAAAAAAAAGTGCTAGACCGCTACTTGTGTTACCCTTGTATTACACGATGGGGTTATCAGTTGTGTTCAGTCATTTGTTCGTTGGAGCGACTATTCTTGCCACGGATTTGAGTATGACACAGCGGGAGTTTTGGATTTTTTTAAAAGAACAAAAAGCGACGAGTTTCACGGGAGTACCTTACAGTTTCGAGATCTTGCGAATGATGCGTTTTTTCAGGATGGCTCTGCCCGATTTGGAGTTGTTGACACAAGGCGGGGGAAAACTGTCAAGGGAATTGAATCTTCAATTTGTGGAATACGCACAACAAACAGGGAAACGATGGATAGCCACTTACGGTCAGACGGAAGGAACAGCCAGAATGGCGTATTTACCGCCGGAATTTGCTTTGTCAAAGTGTGGTAGTATTGGTAAAGCTGTGCCTAACGGGGAATTGTACCTGACGGACACGGGGGGACAAGTGATTGAGGAAAATAATCGGGAGGGGGAATTGTGCTACCGGGGAAAGAATGTGACATTGGGGTATGCCTTGTGTAAGGAGGATTTGGCTTTGGGAGATACGCGAAACGGAAGTCTGAAGACGGGAGATTTGGCGTATCGGGATAGTGACGGATTTTATTATATCGTGGGGCGTACAGGGCGTTTCCTGAAGCTATACGGGACTCGGGTAGGGTTGGACGAGTGCGAGCATATCATTAAATCGAAATACCCGATAGAATGCGGTTGTGTGGGAACGGACGTGAAGATGATGGTTTACATTACGCGACCCGAACTGCAAGAACAGGTAAAAGGAGAACTGGTGGTAAAGACCGGGATTGTGGCTTCGGCTTTCGAGGTAAGGGTGATTCCCGAGTTGCCTAAGAATAACGTGGGGAAGATTTTGTATAGTAAATTGAGTAACCAATAAAATGAAAATAATAATAATGGAGCAGAAATATAACAAGGTATTCACGGAAGTCTTTGGTGTGGCAGAGAATGTTTTGAATGATGATTTTTCAAAGGATAGTGTAAAGGAGTGGGATTCCGTGCATCAATTGAATGTAATTGCATTACTGGAAGAAACGTTTGATATCATGTTTGAGCCGGAAGATATCATGGGTTTCACGTCTTATAAGACGGGCAAAGAGATATTGAGAGTGTACGGGGTGGAAATTTAACACGGTAAGACTTATGGCAAGGTGGGAGATAAAAAACGTGAGAGTGGCAGGAGTTGCGGCAGCTGTTCCTCGAAACGTGATTCATACGACGGATTTTGACTTTTTTACCCCGGAAGAAGCCGAGGTATTCAATAATACGGTTGGTATTAAGCAAAGACATCTTGCTTCGGATGATGTTTGCGCATCGGATCTGTGTTTTGCTGCTGCGGAAAAACTTTTAGCTGACTTGAAGTGGGAACGAGAGAGCGTGGATGTTTTGATATTCGAGTCGGTAACCGGAGATTATAAAACTCCGCCCACGTCTTGTTTATTGCAGGAACGGTTGGGATTTTCGGAGAATTGTTTCACGATGGATATCCCGATGGGGTGTTGCGGTTGTATGTATGCCATTACAACAGGAGGAAATTTATTATCTTCCGGTAGCGTGAAACGCGCCTTATTGCTTGTCGGGGACACGGCTTTAAGAATGGGATCCATGAAAGATAAAAGCCGAGTACCGTTGTTTGGTGATTGTGGTACGGCAATGGCGTTAGAATATGATCGGACAGCACATGACATCGTGGTTGATTTTCACTCGTACGGGAAAGGATACGAGGCGTTGATGACTCCCCACGGGGGATTTCGTCACCCGATCACGGAAGAGTCTTTCGTGTATGAAGATTTCGGGCACGGGATTGTTCGAGCACCCGTGCACACGTTGATAAACGGAATGAACGTGTTTTCTTTTGCGATTTCCAAACCACCCAAGTCGATAGAAACCTTTATGGCGGATTATAATATTGACAGAGATCATGATATAGACTATTTTCTTATCCATCAAGCAAACAAGATGATTGTTGATCGGATTGTTAAAAAATTGAAGTTGCCATTAGGAAAGGTACCATATAATTTGGAAGAATTCGGGAATCTGGGGGGAGCTTCTATTCCCTCGTTAATGGTGACACGTTTGCGGGAACAATTGATAAAAGAAGAGAAAACTTTACTTATGTCTTCTTTCGGATTAGGATTGACTTGGGGAACCGTGTGGATGAAGTCCCAACCGATGATTGTGCCCGAGTTGGTTTTGGTATAGTAATTTGGGAGTCTTGTGCAGAATAGATTTGATAAAGTTCCGGCAAACTATATGTATAATATTTTAGTACTTGATGGCGGAACGCAGGGACTAATAATAGTCAAGTCTTTACGTAAACTGGGTAACAGGGTCGTGATGATATATCACGGAAAACATTCGTACGCGGATGATTCAAAATATATTTCGAAAAAATATTTCTGTAACTTAAAAGACGATACTGTTTTATTCTATGACTTCGTTGTTGATGTTGTAAGAAAAGAAAAGATAGATGCGGTTATTCCGATGTCAGATATGGCTTCTAAGTTTTTAAGTAAAAATAAAGAGGCATTATCACAATATGTTAGGTTCCAAGTTCCGGATTATAATGTATTTGAGAATGGATATGATAAAAACAAATTGATGAGTTTATGCAAGGCTAAAAATTATCCACATCCATTTACAATCAATTCATTAGAGAATATAGAAAAAGTCGGTAAAGAGAAATGCGTGTTTCCGCTATTAATAAAACCTAATCATACCTGTGGAGGAAGAGGCATGACGCTGGTTCATTCCTATGAAGAGTTATTGGAAAAATATCCGATAATTTATGCCCAATATGGTGATTGTCATTTGCAGAAATACATAAAACAAGGTGGAGCTCAAGTGGAAGTTCAGCTATACGTGAACGAGAAGCAGGAGTTGGTATGTTCGTCTGTCATTTATAAATATAGATGGTATCCGGAAAATGGAGGAAGTAGTTGTTGTGCCGTAACTGTTGAGAATAAGGAAGTGGTAGAGATTTGTTATAATCTGTTGAAAGATTTAGGTTGGGTAGGCTTTGCTGATTTTGATCTTATCGAAGACCCGGAAGAAGGTGATTTGAAAATCATGGAGTTAAATCCAAGAGTTCCGGCTTGCGTTAAAGCGGCGATTGTTTCGGGTATAGATTGGGGAAGAATTATTTTAGACGAGTATATGGGAAATCCTCAACAAAAATACGAGTATCGCTATGGTAAATTTTTAAGGCATATCGGTTTTGAAATGTTATGGTTCTTTTATTCATCCAAACGTTTCAATACATACCCGAGTTGGTTCCGTTTTTGGGGTAAAAATTTGTATTTTCAGGATTTAGATATTAAAGACCCATTACCTTTTATTTGGGGAACCATGCATAATATAAAAAAGCAACTAAGCCCGTCTTTTAGAAAATCTAAAGATGGAACTAGAGTTTAATGGTTTGATATTTCTTGATTGGTAACACATTTGGGTTTCTACACGAAAATGACGGATATAAAGACAGTTTTGTATACACCGGAGTGGCACGAGAGGTTATTGACTTTCATGATTGCAGAATATCCTAATAGGAGTCGATCTTATCTGGATTGGTGGTTGACTAATTTGGATCATGGAAAACAGGAAAATTGGAATAAGACCGTGATCTTGATGAATGAAAATAAGATTATTGGTTGTACAACTGCTAATGAAACAAGAATGTCATTGCATGAAGGGAAAGAAAAGAATGTTTTTTTTGTTGCGAACGTGATTATTTCCAGTCATTTCAGGGGAAAAGGATTAAGTAAAATGTTATACGGTCATATAAATCAATTTACGAATTGGTTTTCGACAGGTATTACGGATATTGCGTGGAATATACAATCTAAGCTAATGGATGTATTCATTAAGCTTGATCCGGTGAGAGTGTATATTTCATTGAATCGATTTGTTGTAACTGCCGCTTTAAAGAAAATAGGACTTTTAAGGTATAAACCCGGAGAAAATTATCCCGATACATTTGAATTAAACAAGAACGAATTATTCGTGAAAGTCGATGATGTTGAAAAAACAGATATTCCTGAAAATGGTTATTGGATGGAGGATACAGTTGAGTTTGTTCGTGACAGGTCATTCTTGAAAAATAGATTCTTCAATATGTATAGGAAGGATGAGTATCATATGTATAATTATCTGATTGATGGAATAACGAAGGGGTATCTGGTCGTGAGAAAAACACGTCTTAGCGGGATTGATATGTTGTCCCTGGTGGATTTCAGGTGTAGCCGATCTATTTACGAGAGGAGAATGATGCTAGCTGTTGTAAAATTGGCAAAAATGAATAAAATAGGTATCGTTATCACCTTAACATCGAGAAATTATTCATGGATTTCATGTAACCCGTTGACAATAAAAATGAAAAAAAAATTGCATACTGCAACAGGTGATCCAAAGATGATGAGAAATGAAAATATTTTGATCACGTCAGCAGATTCAGATTTGGATTTTGTGTATTATTAAGTCAGGAATCATGAACATACTAACTTTTGATATAGAGGATTGGTGGGCATATGAATATTATAAACTAGGCAATAAAGTTGATTGGCTGCCTCGTTTAAATGATTATTTGGAGCGTATTTTGGATATTCTTGAGGAGCATGGTTATAAAGCAACTTTCTTTATTCTTGGCGAGATGGCTCGTTGTGCTCCGGATGTCGTTCGTAAAATAGATCGGGCAGGGCATCATATAGGAAGTCATTCCAATTCTCATACTTTTTTGTATAAATTTGATTATGCCGGAGCGGAAGAAGATACACGAGTGGGAATTGATTCTATCGAGCAGTTAATAGGTAGAAAAATCACGGCTTATCGAGCTCCTGCTTTTTCAATTTCGGATGAGAACAAGTATATCTTTGAAATTTTGCATAAGTACGGGATTGAAATTGATTCTTCGGTTTTCCCGGCTAATCGTTCTTTTGGCGGTTTTAATAATTTTCAGACAGATCGGCCTGCGATAGTAGAATACAATGGGATTCGTATTAAAGAGTACCCGATCCCCATGGTCACGTTGTGTGGAAAATCCGTGGCCTATTCCGGGGGAGGATATTTTCGATTGTTTCCTTATGGCATGATTCGTTCTTTCGTGAGGGAACACGATTACGTGATGACGTATTTCCACATGAAGGATTTTGATAATAAACAGGAAAGGCGTTATAAAGGATGGGAACGAGAACCCGCTGCAATACGTTATTTTAAAACTTATTACGGGCTTAAAGGGAGTTTTGGGAAGTTTCAAAAGTTGGTCAAAGACTTTGAGTTTATTTCTCTTCAAGAAGCTGATAATTTATTTGATTGGCAAAAACAACGAATCATAAATATTTGATTTTTTTTCTATCGTGTAATAGAAAATGTTTGTGTTTTTTCTTGTTGTTATAAAATTTCATGGTGGTGTATAAATATTTTTTTAAGCGTGTGATTGACTTTATCGCAGTATTCTGTGTATTGTCGGTTATTTGGCCGATTTTAGGAATTATTGCTATATGGCTTTTTTTCGCGAACAAGGGTGCGGGAATTTTCTTTGTACAAGAAAGACCGGGTAAAAATGGAAAAATATTTAAAGTCATAAAGTTTAAATCCATGACTGATGAGCGTGATAAAGATGGAAAGTTATTACCGGATGCGTTAAGACTTACAAGAGTGGGACGTTTTATTCGCGGGACTTCGATAGATGAATTGCCTCAGCTTTTTAATGTGCTGAAAGGTGATATGTCGCTTATAGGACCAAGACCGTTAGTTATCCAATATCTCCCTCTGTATTCCGCGGAACAAAATCGAAGGCATGAAGTACGACCCGGGATTACCGGTTGGGCTCAGGTTCATGGTAGAAATTTGCTTTTGTTGAGTAAAAAATTCGAATATGATGTGTGGTATGTCGATCACTGTACCTTAATGACTGATATAAAGATTGTTTTTATTACGATTAAAAAAATCTTTACCAAAGAAAATATCGGAGAAGGTGCGGGGAATATGAAGGAAGTGGATGATCTTCATTTTTTAGAGCGGTTAAAAAAACAATGATAGAATTTGGTTCTGATTTTCATGTGATAGATAATTTCCACGGGGAAAAATCTATCGTAAACTTTTATCCTAATTCCCAATTTTTAGCGGATGGAAGACAATGTATACTCTGGCTTATTGATTATTTTAAGTGGAAACGCATTTGGATGCCGGTCTATTTCTGCTATGAGGTTGTAGATACGATAAAGAATAGTCCAGTTGAAGTTGTCTTTTATGAAGATTCGCCTTTGGCTAACGATACATCCTTGATATCTAAAATAGACTTCAAAAAAGGTGATGTTTTATTAAGGGTAAATTTTTTCGGACTTCGGGGTTTTAGAAGTAACGTTGACATACCTGTTCCTGTAATAGAAGATCATTCGCACGATTTAATTGGAGAGTGGGCACAAAAAAGTGATGCAGATTGGTGTATCGCTTCTTTGAGAAAGACGATTCCTATTCCGGAGGGGGGGATTTTATGGTCACCGAAAGGATTCTTGGGAGAGAAAATTTTTCAACGTGTTGAAGAGAATGAAAGCCTTGCCCAAAAAAGGTGGCGTGGCATGGAATTAAAAAAGTTGTATTTACAGGGGAGCATTGATGATAAGAATTGTTTTAGAAATTTATACTTAGATACTGAGAAAGAATTTGAGCGGCTTCCTGTTTCTCGTCTGGATGATAGGAGTTTAGAATATATTGCAAGTTTTGATATCGTAACGTGGTATCTTCAAAAATCCGAGAATCAAAAAAATCTTGCCCGTATCGCCTCAGCTTATTTTAAGATACTTAACACGGAGAATAGTAAATGTAATCCATTTTCATACATCCTTTTATTCGAGGATACAAGAAGACGGGATGAGGTAAGAGAAAATCTTATAAAACGGCGTGTTTACCCTGCTATATTATGGAACATTTGTGATTCCCAGTCTATTGAGATACAAAATATTGGAGATAAAATTCTTTCTGTCCATTGTGATGGTAGATACACTGAAAAAGATATAGAGGAATTGAAACAGATAATAGAATCCGTGTTATGATAAACATTATTGGCTTGGAACACTCGGAACAATGGGACGAGATAGTTAAATCATTTAAAGAATATGATGTATATTATTTAAGCGGTTACGCTAAAGCCTTTCAAATCCACGGGGATGGTATACCAATTCTTGTTTATGTGGAGAGAAGCGAGTTGCGAGGAATGTGTGTGTATATAAAACGTGAGATTTCTCTTAACAAGCGTTCACGTGTATCCGAAAAAAATCAAATATTCGATCTGATTACACCTTACGGATACGGTGGTTTCCTTTTTGACGGGGCAGATAAATCAAAAATTGATGCAATGCTCGTCGAATTACAAGATTACTTCTTTAAAGAAGGGATCGTTAGTGAGTTTGTTAGATGGCATCCGCTTTTAAATAATGTGGATAGCCTTAGGGGTAAGATTGATATTATTGATTTGGGACATACTATTCATATGGATCTTACTTCTAAAGAAACTATTTGGCAGAATATTACGAGTAAAAATAGAAATACAATTCGGAGAGCGCAAAAGTGCGGAATTGTAATTCATCATAAACAGGAAAGATATTTCCTTTCAATATTTAAGGAAATCTATAATTCAACCATGCGGAAAGATAATGCTGAAGAATATTATTATTTTGAAGATGCATTTTATGATTCCATTCACTCTGATTTGAAAAATAATTACGAATTATTTTATGCGGAGATTGACGGAAAGATTATAGCAATGGCGATAATTCTTTTTGCTAACCGAAAAATGCATTACCACCTTTCCGGCTCATTGGTAGAGTACCGTAACTTAAATCCTACAAATTTACTTCTTTATGAGGTAGCATGCTGGGGGGCTGAACAAGGATTTGAAACTTTTCATCTTGGAGGTGGTTTAGGTGCTTCAAAAGACAACCTGTATAATTTTAAAGCGGCTTTTCATCGTTATGCGGCGAATCAATTTTCTATTTCTAAAATGATATATAATCAAGGCGTTTACGATTATTTAGTAAATGAACGTATAAAAGAATCGGATTCTTTTGATACAGGGTCACATTTTTTCCCTTTATATAGAAGTGGCAGTTAAGAAATACATCTCATTTTTCAGAAAAAACTTTGATGGATATTATTCAAGTGGTGAATGTTGTGTTTAATTCCAATACTTACATTTTATTGGAAGAGGGGCATGAGTGGTGTTGGTTAGTAGATGTGGGGGATGTAGCTCCGGTGTTGGATGCTATTCCCAAGGGGGGAACGGTACGGGGAATATTTCTCACGCATACGCATTATGACCATTTATACGGGATTAATCGTTTGGTCGAATTGTTTCCGGATTGTGTTGTATACACTTCGGAAGCCGGAAAAGAAGGATTATTTTCTGATAAATTGAATTTCTCCAGATATCACGATGACCCCATTTTATTCTCAGGAAACAATTTGTGTGTATTGCATGATAATGATGAAATAGAATTATTTCCGGGGGAGTTGTTGACTATAATGGAAACCCCCGGGCACGATAGCAGTTGTTTGACTTACTACACGAAGAAAGTAATATTCACGGGAGATTCCTTTATCCCCGGCTTGAAGATTATAACATCTTTTCCTCGTAGTGACAAAGAAGAGGCTGCCCGATCACTACAATTTATTCTAAAGATTGCAGAAGGTCGAAACCTGTATCCGGGGCATGGGGAGTTTTATATTTTTAATGAATAATATATTAGAATGAATTCAAGAATTTGGATGTCTCTTGCCCACATGGGGGGAAGAGAACAGGAATTTATACAAGAGGCATTTGACACGAATTGGGTTGTACCGTTAGGTCCAAACGTGAATGCTTTTGAAAAATCTTTGCAGGATTTTTTGACAGGAAACGGCGAATCGGGAGATGGGGGCAGAAGTGTTGTGGCGTTGAGTGCGGGAACGGCAGCATTACATTTGGGGTTGATTCTGTTAGGAGTGAAGATGGGGGATGAGGTAATCTGCCAATCGTTTACCTTTGCGGCATCTGCCAATCCTATTGCCTATCTTGAAGCAAAACCGGTGTTTGTCGATAGTGAACCGGATACGTGGAATATGGATCCGGTATTGTTGGAAAAAGCGATTAACGATAGAATTGCCATGACTGGTAAAAAGCCAAAAGCCATTATACCGGTTCATTTGTATGGTATGCCCGGAAAAATGGACGAAATACTAGCAATAGCCCGAAAATACGAAATCCCTGTTTTAGAAGATGCGGCAGAGTCACTCGGATCCGAGTATAAGGGAAAAAAGTGTGGAATGTTTGGAGAGTATGCGGTACTGTCTTTTAACGGGAATAAAATAATCACGACTTCGGGCGGAGGGGCTTTGGTGTGTCCTTGTAACGATACTGCCGGGCGGGCGTTATTCTATGCCACGCAAGCAAGGGATAAGGCTCCTCATTATCAGCATTCTTGTATCGGGTATAATTATCGGATGAGTAATATATGTGCCGGTATAGGGCGGGGACAAATGTTCGTGCTGGAAGAACATATTAATAGAAGACGGGTAATACATGATTTATATGCACATCTGTTTGAAGGAATGAAAGGTGTGCGTGTGATGAGTCAACCGGAAGGTGGGGATTTTGATTCTAATTACTGGTTGACATGCATCACGGTGAATTCGAATGAAGCAGGATTTACGAGAGAAGACGTCCGTTTAGCATTGGACGCGGATAATATCGAGAGCCGACCATTGTGGAAGCCGATGCATTTACAACCCGTGTTTGCAAATGCTCCATTTTATGGCAATGGAACGAGTGAACATTTGTTCGAGATCGGCTTGTGTCTGCCGTCGGGACCAACGTTGACCGACGAGGATATCGCACGGGTGGTAAACGTCATTCGTGATTTACAAAAAACAAATTCTTGAATTTAGATCAAAAAATAATAATATTGAATATATGTATACTTGGGGTAGAATTATTTTATTCCTGTTTGGGGGAATGTTGCTCTTTTCTTGTGGTTCCCGTAAGAAAGTCGTGTATCTGCAGGATGTTGAAGTTAATAAAAGAATAAAGGCAGAGTGTGAATACAAGACCGTGATTCATACGGATGACTTATTATCTATTATCGTGTCATGTGATGATCTGGAATCGGCATTGCCCTTTAACACGCCAATGATCGGTTTGGGCAGGGAAGTAAATACCACGACTACCCAACAGATTCCGCGTGGGTATCTGGTAGATAAGAACGGGGAGATTGATTTTCCGGTTTTAGGAAAAATAAAAGTAGAAGGCATTTCGCGGAATGATTTGGCGGAATTATTAAAAGAGAAGTTGTCGGTCTACTTGAAGAATCCTATCGTGACGATTCAATTCCAGAATTTTAAAGTGACCATTTTGGGTGAAGTAAAAAATCCCGGCAGTTATAAAGTCGCTAGTGAACGAGTTTCAATATTAGATGCCCTTGGTATGGCAGGAGATTTGGGGATTAACGGTAAACGGAAAAATGTACTGGTGATGCGGGAGCAAGGTGACGAAAAAATCTTTACTCGTGTAGATTTGACATCGAGTGAATTTATCGATTCGCCTTTTTTCTATTTACAACAGAATGATGTCGTGTACGTGGAACCCAACAAGGGACGGATTGCGGGAGGAAGTGTCAGTGCTTTCTTGCCCTATATATTGTCAAGTATGTCGACAATCGTGGCTTTAATTACTTTAATCGTGAAATAGTGTAAATGAAATCGTGTTAGGTGCATGAAAACGAATAATCAGGAAAACAATTTATTACAGACGGAAGAAGAAGAGTATTTTGATCTGCGGGCTTTTTTCTATAAACTTTTGGCACGTTGGTGGTGGTTCGCAATCAGTGTACCTTTGTGTGTGGGATTCGCCCTGTACATTTGTTTTAGTTCAACTCCGGTATATAAAGTCGGGGCAAAAGTTATGATCAGTGATTCCAAAAAAGGAGAACTGGGAGTGAATCCCATGTTGAAGGAATTGGGATTTTTGCAAGGGAATATGTTAGTGGAGAATGAGATTGTTGAACTCATGTCCAAAAACTTGGTTATGGATGTGGTGAAAGAGTTGGAACTGAACATTGATTATACCCGGAGGAAGATGTTGCGGGATGAGAAATTATATAGAAGTACTCCGATTAAGGTACTGGTAGATATTCCCCGGAATATCAAGGACACGACAATCTATGTGATGCTCGAAAGTGCGAATAAAATAAAAGTGTATGATGCTGATAAAAATCTTGCATTCGAAGGGAAATACTCTACAGCCATCCCGATGGGAGGTTATAATATAGCAATAGAAAAAAGTGACTCTTTGGCTTCGGTAGGCGATGAGATCCGGGTGGATATTATATCATACGAGTCGGCTACAACTAAATTTCACAAGCAATTGGAAGTTGCTTTGCTTGAGAAAAACACGAGTGCTGTTCAGGTTTTATTGAAAGAAACAAATCCGGAGAAAGGGAAGGATTTTCTTTACACGATGATTCGTCGTTATAACGAGAACGGGATCGGTGACAAGCAACTTGTTTCGGCTAAAACGGTAGATTTTATCAACGAACGTTTACGGGTGATCAACCAAGAATTGGGCGACATTGAAAATGATGCGGAGAGTTTTAAAAAGGCACATCAATTGACTAATATCGCCTCTGATGCGGCGTTCGTGATGGAACGTAAAAAAGTCACTGAAGCAGAGTTGTTAAAACTTGAGATGGAGATGGAGGTTGTAAAAAGCGTGAGGGCTTATCTCGAGGGGAATGAAGGAGAAGAGTTTAGAATATTGCCGGAGCGTTTGGGATTATCAGACGAGGCAT
The DNA here is from genome assembly GCF_959596855.1 of uncultured Butyricimonas sp. Taxonomy (NCBI): domain Bacteria; kingdom Pseudomonadati; phylum Bacteroidota; class Bacteroidia; order Bacteroidales; family Odoribacteraceae; genus Butyricimonas; species uncultured Butyricimonas sp. The sequence continues at coordinate 36,862 of NZ_CAUFYA010000034.1, read as the reverse complement.
TGAATAGTGGAATCAGTAAATACAACGAGTTGGTATTGCGGAGAGGGAAGTTATTGCTGTCTGCCCGCGAGAGTAATCCAATCGTAACAGGATTGGAAATGCAACTTCGGGAGTTAAAGAAAAGTATTCTCTCGGCTATCGCGAACGTGGAAAAGGGAATGGATATTAAAATTGCTAATTTAGAGCGGGAAAGCCAGCAAGTGGAGAAAAAATTGACATCTGTACCAACGCAAGAAAAACAATACCGTTCTATCGCTCGTCAACAAGAATTAAAGGAAAATTTATTCTTGTTCTTGATGCAAAAACGAGAAGAAGCCGAGATCGCTAAATTGATGTATGTGCCTATGGCGAAGATTATTGAAAATCCGGATCCGGGAGAACGACCGGTTGCACCGAGAAAAATGTTGATCTTGTTATTCGGTATGTTCATGGGGATAGCGTTGCCTGTCGGTGTGTTGTTTGTGATGGACTTGTGGGATACGAAAGTAAGGGATGCATCGGAAGTGGAGAAAGTTATACATTCACCCCTGCTGGGTACATTGCCTCAGTTACAAGATGGTAAGACTTCCGTTGATCAGGATGATTTCATGATGTCGGAATCCATGCATTTGATTCGCGAAAATCTGAATTACCTGATCAAACAAAAAGCGACTCCTGTGATTATGGTATCGTCCACGATCCCGAGAGAAGGGAAATCTCTGGTTGCGGCTCATTTGGCGAATGCTTACGCTAAGGCCGGCAAAAAAGTGGTGGTTATCGGTTGCGACTTGCGGAATCCTCGGCTGAACGAGTATTTCAAACGGGAGAATAGAAAAGGTTTGTCTGCTTATCTTGCCGGAATGGAAGATGATCCGGGTAAAATCATGGAGAAAGTGGATGATAATCTGTACGTGATATTCGGGGGAACCGTACCGCCGAATCCGACACAGTTGGTTGCTAGTCCCCGGATGGGTGAGTTGCTGGAAAATTTGAAGAAAGAGTTTTCGTATGTCATCATGGATACCCCTCCCTTGGGAATTTTAGCTGACGGTTTCTCGTTGAGCGGGTACGCGGATGCTTGTGTGTACGTGATTCGGGCAAATGTATTGGACAAAAAAGGATTGCGAGTAATTTCCGATTTGGAGAAAGGAAATCGTTTGGAAAATCTGGGAATCGTGGTGAATGGAATCAAGTTGAGTCGCTCCGGAGGCTATGGATACGGATACGGTTATGGCTATGGGTACGGTTATGGCTATGGTCAGGAAAATACAAAGAAGAAGAAGTCGAAATAATTTCTTTCCCATGGCTTGGTTTCAAAAAGAGAATAAACAGTATTTTTTTTACGAGCATGATATGCATTCCCATATATTGCCGGGATTGGATGATGGCGTGAAGACGATCGAGGAGTCGGTCGCTATCGTGAAAAGGATGTTGGCATTGGGAGTCAGGAGATTTTCTTTTACCCCTCACATCTCTTTTCCTTCACCGATGAATACCCCGGAGATCATACGGGACAGGTTGGACTTACTAAAGGAATGTCTTTTGAAAGAAGGGATTTCTTTGGATGTGGACGCGGGGGCGGAATATAAAGTGGGAGAATACATGCTGGAGTTGATCGAGAGGGATAACATCGCTTCGTTTCAAGGAAGAAGAGTTTTGATAGAACATAGTTTTGTATCTCCTTCGCCTTCTTTTGAAGAGGTCGTTTTCCGGTTACAGGAGAGAGAATATATCCCGGTGCTGGCTCACCCCGAACGATACCCGTTTTACGCGGGATGTATACTGGAACGTGCGAATACGTTGAAAAACAGAGGGTGTAAAATGCAGGTGAATTTGTTGTCCTTTACCGGGTTCTACGGGAAAGAAGCTACGCGTGGTGCGCAGATACTGTCGGATGCAGGGGTGATAGATTACCTTTCAGGGGATATTCATTCCATGCGACAAATAGAACATTTGGAGAAATTTATGAAATCAAAGAATTCTGCTTTTTTGTTCAAACGTATGAATACTTAGCTTTATTGAAATAATAGATGATTAACAAGGAAAACCTCGGGTGAGAAAACCCGAGGTTTTTTTGTGATGTATTTTTTATCGAGAGAATTTAAATATTTTCCATTGGAAAATTGTTTTGTTGGAAAATATACGATACTTTTGTATATGTGTTTCATTAGAAAAGTGAATTTATAAATTATGAAGTAATTAAAAGCAGGAGGATTGATTATGGCGAAAGTATTTTTCAAACGATATGGTTTAACTTTGTTGGGGGTTTTATTAGGGGCGTTGGGTGGTTTCTTGTATTGGCGGTTCGTGGGATGTGCGAGCGGGACTTGTCCGATCACGTCCTCACCGCTATATAGTTCTTTGTGGGGAGCCGCGATGGGAGGCTTGTTGTTGAGTATGTTTATCCCAAAAAATAAACGCGATTAGTATGGATACCTTGTGTAAGATACGGGATATGTATCGGGCAATTGCAGAATTTGAAGCTCGTTTCGAGAAAGTTTATCAATTGGGTTTGAACGAGGGGATGGTCTTGTGCTGTCTCTCCAGAATGGAAAAACTTTCTTCCGGGGAGATTGCCGAGCAATTGAATTTAACAAATTCGAATACCTCGAAAGTGATTAAATCCATGGAAAGTAAAGGTTTTATCCGACGAACCATCGGGGATAATGACAAGCGGCAGATGAATTTTTCCCTGACGTCCGAGGGAGAAATGAAAATTAGGGAAATAGAGGGGGGAAGCATTGAAATACCGGAATTACTAAAAAAACTATTATAATATGGCTTCTCTGGATAAACAAAATGTTACAGGCTCGTACGCGTTAACGGGTTTGTTCACGCTGGCTTTGCGTTTGGTGGTAGGTTGGACTTATTTTTCGGCCTTTTGGCGTCGTTTGGTGCTGGAAAACAAATTGATACCCGATACCGCCGGGTATATCGGAGAAAAGTTTAATCACTTTCTCCCGAATTCGATAGGTATAAAATCCGTTATCGAATACTTGGTTACTCACCCGGAATTGTTATGGTGGGCGATGGTTGTTTTCACGTTGGTGGAATGTATTGTGGGATTGTCTTTTATGCTCGGGTTCTTTACACGTCTGATGAGTGTGGGAGTGATGGCGTTGGCAGGAGGTATTCTACTCGGTTCCGGTTGGTTGGGAACCACGTGTCTGGATGAATGGCAAATCGGAATACTTGGTGTCGCGGCGGGATTCACGATTTTCTTGTCCGGGGGAGGGCGATATTCGGCGGATCACTTTCTACTCTCCCGAATAACGTGGTTACGTGATCGCCAATGGTCGCGATGGTTGACTTCCGGTGACTTGCCGTTATCTGTAAAACAAGTGAATCGAGTGGTCATGGTTGGTTCTGTTGCCATCTTGTTCTTGACGCTCTTCACGAATCAGGTTTTTCATAATGGTGTTTGGGGACCTTTACACAATAAATCTGTGAAACCGAAGATTGAAATTTCTGATGCAAGTATCAAACAAGGGGAATTGCAGTTTACGGTCTATCGGGTAGAGGGGGTTGATGTGTACGGCTCATTCTTGATCGGGATTACGCTAAAAGATACAGCGGGAAATATTGTGTTTGATAAAAATGGGGAAGAGTTGTCCCGTTTCCCGGGAACAGGCATTCAAAACAAGTACGTTGCGAAGGTGCAGCCCGGCAAGCATAGTCTGGTGCTCCCTTTGGGGGGAAAGGCGGAGTTGACGATCCGGGATGAGGCTATCACGGGATTACCTGTCGGAAAATACGAGTTAATCCTTACAGATATAAGCGGTATCACTTGGAATCAGGATGTTTTTGTGAAATAAGGAAGATTCTTTGATATAACTTTTAAGAGGTCGACCGGGAAGTAAAATTCTCGGTCGTTTCTTTTTTAGTTTCTTGTGTAGCTGTTTTTTTACTGTTTTGCCGGTGATATTCAACCGTGAAGTCATGCGGGCAAGACGTTCATGTAATTTGTGTGACCTATAAGAGGACCCAATATAATCCTACCGAAGAACTAGGGTAATCAGTACATGGGGCTGTGTTTGCTATTGTGCATCTTCGGTGTTTCTATATGGAAGATAATAGGATATACGGGGTATGAACGGAGGAAGACCGGAGATGGGGTATGATTACGGTATTACTTGGGTAGGATTACAATGGGTTCTCTCTAGGTTCAGGTATTGGATTAAATGGAATATTCTTGTTTGTAGAAGAGTGTTTAGCAATAATTTAGAGCGTATTATTTATCGATCGTTTATTGCGTTGCAAATATACATCATTTTTGTTTATCGCAAATTTTCATGACAATATTTTTTATTACTCGCAATTAGATGATTGCGGATTTGCAGATTTGATTAAAGAGTAAATTTTATTAATGTCAATAAACGATGGTTTTTTCATATTAAAATGTCGTTTGGCGAAACAGTTTTCGTGTACCTATAAGAAATATCACTGTTTAAGTGGGGTGCGTGAAACACATGGCAATAAATAATCTAAACCCGTGATAGGGTCAGTGCGCGAAGCGCATCCGGACGTAGTGTGCCGGGAAAATGGCGAGAAGGTGGAGAATCGCTTTTTAACAGAATCAACAATTACATGATCGAGGAGAAAAAAATACACTGGTATGTCGCTTATACGCGGGTAAATCAGGAATTATTTATCAAGAAAAAGTTGGACGAGTTGGGGATCGAGAATTTTCTCCCGCGTGAGGAGCAGGTTCGGGATACCCCGCTGGGTCGTAAGACTATTCGTGTACTTTTGCTCCATGGTATGATTTTTATCCGCACGGATAAAGCCACGAGTTTCTCCTTGATTAACGAGTATTCCTTGAATATTGTTTACCTGAAAGATATAGAAGGGCGTTGTTCTTTGATTGTTCCTGACAAGCAGATGGAGAATTTCATGTTCTTGTTGGATTTTTCGCCGGGTGGCATCGAGATATTGAACAAGGACCTCAAGCGAGGAGACCGGGTGCGGGTGCTCAAAGGTCCCTTGCAAGGGTTAACGGGAGAGTTGGTACGTTTGAGAGGGCACAAACGAGTGGTGATCCGTTTGGACGGTGTGGCATCGATAGCCACGTCTTATATTCCGGGTTCCTTCCTTGAAAAAATAGAGTAGAATAGAACAATCGAATTAATTTAAGATTCATGAATTATGATTTGCGATTAAAAAAGTATCGATAAGTACAATTGAAATCATAAATCTAAAATCATAAATCAAGAAATATAAATGGAAAAAGGTTTATTTCACGATTTGTACAAGCGATTGAACATGCTTGATATCCGGGCGTATCCCCCGGGGCAATTGTCTGGCTTGTTACACGGTTACTTAACAGTGTATTCTATGGTACGGGTGTACCCGTGGTTGGAGGGGACTTTCGGTCACCCTGGTGATATTCACGAGCGGGCGAAAGAGATTGCACGGCTATACTCGGGGCAGTTGAGGAATGAGGATATTCCCGTGGATACCCGGGTGGGGTATGCGGCGGATATGATGGATGTTTATCAGGTGTACTCGGACTTGGGGTACTTGAAAAATGGTGTGGATGCGGCTTACCAGATACTCTCGGTGCGGGAGAATGGTAAAATCGCTTTGCCTTGTCGGACACCGAATGTTTGTCGGTTACTGTGTAATTGTTACTATTTTGCCGGAGATGAGATGTGTGGTGAATTGGCGGGGAGACTGGTGATGGAGGCATTGGGATATATTCGAGGCGGGGATCGTGATGTGTTGTTGGCGTGGTGGAGTGCTATTTGTTTGTACGATGATGTGGTTGGGTCAATGGAATTGCCAAAAGAGGAACAAGAGCGGTTGAACGAGGAACGGGCTCGTCTACAGGTCAGCGTGGAGCGGGAGGAGGACGGGATAATCGAGCGTTTTCGGCAAATGGGACAGGATGCGGATATTGGTTTAGTGGCGGGGGGCTTTTATGTTTTGGCGAAACGGGAATTTGAAAAATTGAATAAAACGTGTGGGTAGAATTATTTAATTTATAATTATGAAGATAGCGATAGTGGGAACCGGTTACGTGGGCTTGGTATCTGGAACGTGTTTTTCGGAAATGGGAGTTGACGTGACTTGTGTTGACGTGAATAAAAAGAAGATAGAACAGTTACAACATGGGATGATCCCGATTTACGAGCCGGGACTGGAAGAGATGGTACACAAAAACGTGAAGGCGGGAAGGTTGCATTTCACGACGGATTTGACCGAGGTTTTGGACGAGGTGGAGGTCGTGTTTAGTGCAGTGGGGACACCCCCTGATGAGGATGGGTCGGCGGACTTGAAGTACGTGTTGGAGGTGGCACGAACCGTGGGACGCAACATGAATAAATATCTGGTGGTGGTGACCAAAAGTACTGTACCCGTGGGAACGGCAATTAAGGTAAAACAAGCAATTCGGGAGGAACTGGAGCAACGTGGTGTGACGCTCGAGTTTGACGTGGCTTCTAACCCGGAGTTTTTGAAGGAAGGGGCGGCGGTAGAGGATTTCATGCGTCCGGATCGTGTTGTAGTGGGAGTGGAGAGTGATCGGGCTAAAGAGATCATGACCCGTTTATATCGTCCCTTTATGTTGACTAACGACCGGATGATTTTTACCGATATACCTTCTGCCGAGATGATTAAATACGCCGCTAACTCGATGTTAGCAACCCGTATTTCTTTTATGAACGATGTGGCGAACTTGTGTGAACTTGTTGGCGCAGATATTAACATGGTGCGCAAGGGGATCGGTGCGGACACCCGTATCGGGCAGAAGTTCTTGTACGCCGGTTGCGGGTATGGCGGGAGTTGTTTCCCGAAGGACGTGAAAGCGTTGATCAAGACTGCCGAGCAAAACGGTTACGAGATGCAGGTGTTGAAGGCGGTGGAAAGCGTGAACGAGCGTCAGAAGTCGGTTCTGTTCCGCAAGTTCGTGAGTCATTTTGGCAGGGAAGTGAAGGGGAAAACTGTAGCGTTGTGGGGTTTGGCATTCAAACCGGAAACGGATGATATGCGGGAGGCGCCCGCTTTGGTGTTGATTGATTTGTTGTTGAACGCAGGTGTGACGGTGAAAGTGTACGATCCTATTGCCATGGACGAATGTCGTCGCCGAATCGGGGATACGGTAGTTTACTGTAAAGATATGTACGAGGCAACGGTGGATGCGGATGTTTTAATGCTTGTCACGGAGTGGAAAGAGTTCCGGGTTCCGAGCTGGAGCGTGTTGAAAAAATCGATGAATGGTCGTGTGGTGATAGACGGGCGGAATATATACGATGGGCGAGAACTCTTGGAGAACGGTTTTGAGTACTATAAAATAGGATAAATGAAAATACTGGTGACAGGTGCTGCCGGTTTTATCGGGTTTCACGTTGCCCGGCATTTGCTGGAGCGTGGAGATGAGGTTGTGGGGTTGGACAATATCAACGATTATTACGATGTAAACTTGAAATACGCTCGTCTGGCAGAAACGGGGATTGATAGGGAATGCGTTGAATACGGGAAACCGGTACAAAGTGTGAGATACTTGTTATACCGATTTATTAAATTAAATCTCGAGGATCGGAAAGAATTACCGAGATTGTTCGAGCGAGAGAAGTTCGATTGTGTGATAAACCTTGCAGCTCAGGCGGGAGTCCGTTACTCAATTGAGAACCCGTTTGCTTATGTGGATAGTAATCTCGTGGGATTTGTCAATGTTTTGGAGTGTTGCAGGCATAATCGTGTTCAGTATTTGGTTTATGCTTCTTCAAGTAGCGTGTACGGGGCAAATGATAAAGTGCCTTTCTCGGAAGACGATAGGGTGGATGATCCCGTGAGCCTGTATGCAGCCACGAAGAAGGCGAACGAGTTGATGGCGAGTTGTTATTCCAAACTTTACGGGATGCCAGCCACGGGATTGAGATTTTTCACGGTTTACGGCCCGTGGGGACGACCGGATATGGCGCCCATGCTTTTCGCGAGAGCGATTGTAAATGGAGAGCCTATCAAGGTATTTAATCACGGGCATATGATGCGGGACTTTACTTACATTGATGATATCGTGGAGGGGGTGATTCGAGTGTTGGATAAGGTTCCGGGGGTAAATAAAGATCGTCAACATAACGTGTATAATATTGGTTGTTCATCTCCCGTGAGATTGATGGATTTTATAGAGTGTCTGGAACGGGCTATCGGGAAAGAAGTAGAGAAGATTTATTTGCCGATGCAGCCGGGTGACGTGTACCAGACTTATGCAGACACGTTGAGGTTGGAGCGAGAGGGCGGGTATAAACCTCGGGTGACGTTGGAAGAAGGAGTAGGAGAATTTGTAGCATGGTGGAAAAGGTTTTATGATTTTTGAAACATTGATATAAGCCTAAAAAGAACAATAGAAATAAGAGTAGGAAATTGGCAAGTCCGTGAATGATTTTGATATGGATTTTTACAAAAAGTTACGTGAATTTCATAGAAGTAAAAATGTAAAAACTCTTTTGGAAAATTTTGCTTATTTATCTTTGCTTCAAGTTGCGGGTTATGTATTCCCATTATTAACATATCCATATTTGGCAAAAGTAATAGGAACTGAAGGATTTGGTAAAATAGCTTTTGCTTCAGCGGTAATGATTTGGTTGCAAACAATCACGGATTGGGGGTTTAACTATACTGCTACGCGAGATGTTGCGGTGAATAGAGATAACAAGGAAAAGATTTCTCAAATATTTAGTTCGGTTACTTGGGCTCGTGTAATATTGATGAGTATTTCTTATATTATTTTGGTCGTCTGTGTACTTGTAATTCCTATGTTGAGAGAAATGTGGGTGGTGTTATTAATGACTTCATTAATATTGCCAGGACAAATATTGTTTCCAGAGTGGTTATTTCAAGGAATAGAGAAGATGAAATATATCACGTGGTTAAGTTTGATTTCAAAGATTTTTTTCACGGCATGTGTATTTGTATTTATCCGAGAAAAAGATGATTACATTTTGCAACCATTATTTGTGTCACTTGGTTTCATGGTTTCTGGATTGATAAGTCTTTATTTCATAATGGTACGTTATGGTATTCGTTTGAAGCCTTTTTCAAGACAAGATACAATCATGGCAATAAAGGGAAGTGGAGATGTTTTTTTGAATCATCTTATGCCCAATTTGTATAATGCTTTCTCTGTTTTATTATTGGGGGTTTGGGGAGGTAGTGTAAGCAATGGTATTTTTGACGCAGGGAAGAAATTGGTAGATGTTAGCAATAGTTTTTTCGCAATAGTTTCACGAACATTTTATCCTTTTCTTTCTCGGAAAATAGAAAATCATACTTTTTATGTGCGTATAAATGTAATCTTAGCGCTAGGGGTATCTGTTATTTTGTTTTTGTTAGCTCCTTTTTTTATCGATTTATTGTTTACAAGTGCTTTTACAGATGCTGTTGTAGTGATGCGAATAATGTGTATAGGAATATTCTTATTAACATTGAGTGATATTTATGGAAAGAATTATTTAATTCTTATACATAAAGAAAAAATGTTGCGTAATATAACCTTCTTTTGTTCTATACTAGGTTTTTGTATTTCTATCCCCTTGGTTTATTATTTTGATTACATAGGAGCAGCGGTAACATTGACAATATGCCGAGGTCTTATAGGTATAAGTACTTGGAAATTTGCTACTAAAATCAAAAAAGAATATTATGAGCAAGTTCGTGAATGTGGCAAAATATCCGAGAGTAGGATGTAACAATATTTTGATAAATGTTTTTTCTTGAAGAAAGATTTTTATGGATTAGAGAAAATTATATGAAAAATATTTTGTGTTTTTTGTATCTTTTTATTTCAGATAAAAGATACGTGATTTATCGGTTTAAAAAAGCATTTGGACGAAAGCCAGATTTGAGGAACCCAAGCACTTTTAACGAGAAATTGAATTGGCTACGTTTGTACGGGGATCACGAACGTTGGAATATGTGTGCTGATAAGTATAGGGTAAGAGAGTTTGTTAGACAGAGGATTGGAGAACGGTATTTGATTCCGTTGCTTGGTGTATATGATAAAGGGGAAAATGTAGATTGGGAGGTGTTACCAACGTCTTTTGTGCTGAAAGCGAATCATGGGTCGGGATGGAATATTATTTGCACAAACAAGGAACAATTGGATAAAAAAGAAACGGTTTGTCGGTTGAACGGGTACTTGCGTAGAGATTATTATATCGTAGGTAGAGAGATTCAATACAAGGGAATTGTTCCCAAGATTGTTTGTGAACAATTTATAGGGACAAATGACGTTGTACCGGAGGATTACAAGTTCTTTTGTTTTCATGGAGAACCTTATTTTATCCAGATTGATGAGGGACGACAGAGCAAGCATACCCGAGTGATTTATGATCGCGATTGGAATTTGCTGCCGATGGAATATGGGTTTCCGAAAGGAGAAGCCCGTGAGCGTCCTGAACAATTGGACGAGATGCTAGAGATTGCAGCTAAATTAGCAGAGGGGGAAGTGTTTGTGAGAGTGGACTTATATATAGTGGGGGAACGAATTTATTTTGGCGAGATGACTTACACTCCAGAAAATGCAACTGGTAGGTTTTCGCCGAATAGTTGTGATGAAGAGTGGGGAAAATTGATAAAATTACCTTTGTGAAGAATTGAGATGAGTCCTGTTGTTTCTGTTATCATGAGTGTTTATGGCGAACCGGAGGAGTGGCTGCGGGAGTCTATAAATTCTATTTTAGAGCAAACGTTCAGGGATTTTGAATTTATTATCGTGAATGACAATCCCGGGCGGGAAGCTAACCGGAGGGTGCTTGGTGAATACGTGAGGAGAGATGGACGTGTTGTCGTGCTCCACAACGAGGAGAATATAGGATTGACGCGATCTTTAAACAGAGGGTTGGAAGTAGCCCGGGGAAAATATGTTGCGAGGATGGATGCCGATGATATTTCTTTGCCAAGACGTTTCGAAAAGCAGGTGGCTTTCTTGGAAGAGCATCTGGATGTGGGGGTGTGCGGGGCTAATATCCGACTTTTCGGATGTAGAAAAGGAGAACAAAAATATCCGGAGCGAGATGAGGATTGTTTTTTGTTTCAAGGTTCGCCTTTTGCGCATCCCATGGTGATGATTCGAGCAAGCGTCTTGAAAGATAACGGGTTGTTTTATAACCCGGATTTTCGCTACGCGCAGGATTACGAGTTGTGGAGTCGGATGAAGGGAGTGACTTGTTTTCATAATTTGCAGGAGGTGTTGCTGAAATACCGGGTAACTAACAAGCAAATTACAAGTAAAAACCATCAAAGTCAACAACGGCTTGCCGCTAAAATTAGGCGCAAAGGTTTTTGTAGTTTTTGCCAACGGAAAAGTATTGCTTATGAGTTGACGGAAAAATTGGCCTTGAAGCAACTTTTGGAATTTAAAAAGGTGGTTTTGCCTGCTGCTATTACACCTGGAGAAAGAAAAGCAATCAAGTATTTTTATTATTACTTGTATCGCTCCATTACGGCTTCGTCGGGTTTACAAGTTTTGTTATATTTAGTGTGTAGTGGGGATTTTAAGCGTTTTTCTATTATGGAGAATGCAAAAATTGTTGTTTATAATATTTTCCGTAATCGGATAATACCTATGTTATGATACTGGGGATACATTTGGCTAAATTTGAATGTTTTGTCTATTTGTTCTTTTATATATTCGGGTTGCAGTTACCAGTGGTTAGAACTTCTTCTTTGCTGTTGTTAGTATTGCTGCCCATTCGCTTCCTGTTTTTGAGAGGAGGATTTGATATAGCAAAACGGATGTTTTTACACCCTTATGTAGTTAGATTGCTTGGGATGTATTTATTCGTGATGTTTTACATGATATTATTGACAACGATGCATTTAGAGTTGGATTTAACATTGTTGCCGACGTTGATTAATGTCATGTTGCATTTTATAGTGGGAATATTTTTGGTGAGTTTACTGGTTTACAGGAAATATACCTTGGACGAGGTGTTAAGTTTGTTAATTGGAATTTTTGTGGTACAGTCGGTGATTCAGATCATGGCTTTTTTCTCTCCTTCCTTGCAGGGTTTTATCCAGTTGTTCCAAGGTAATAGTACAATAGAAGTTGCATCCAAATTTGCGGGTAGGCGAGGATTGGCTTTAGCGGGTACAGTATTTTTTGGTTTGGCGATTTTATACGGGTTGATTTTTCTCTTTTTTATCAAGAGGTGTGTAGATCGGGAAAAGTTTACTTACCGTGATGTTGTATGTGGTATTATTTTGTTTATTGGTGGATTTTTCACAGGACGGACATTTTTTGTGGGGGTAGGTGTTGCCGGTTTGTATTTTTTGTGTTCTTCATTTTCTTTCCTTTATAAGGTTAAGACATTGTGCAGGATATTTTTATTCATAGTACTTGGGGCGATGGTTATTTGGATGTCTTTAACGGATAGTCTGCAATATAAAGTTTATAATTTACTTTTATATGCTTTTGAATTTTTATTCAATTACTTGGAGAAAGGAACTTTAGAGACAACGTCTTCCAGCACGTTGTTTGATGATATGTATTTTTCGATTTCTTTACCTACTTTTTTTGTGGGAGATGGGCTATACACAGGTTATGATGGTGCTTACTACTTACACACAGATGCTGGGTATATGCGTAATATTTTGTACATAGGTGTTGGGGGATTTGTGTTATTGATTTTATTAGATGTTTTTTTGGTATTTGGTAGACAGGTATTGAGAGAGGGGAAAATGTTAAAATTTGGTTTATTTATTTTGTTTTATTTGGGGATTATTCATGTGAAAGGAGAGGTATTCGGTTATTCCGTGATGTTACATTGTTTCCTTTTTATCTACTATTTGTCTTACGTGTTTATAGAACAGCGAATATTGTATATACATGATCAGTGTCATAATTCCAACTTATAAATTTCAGGATTATATATGGGAATGTTTACAGTCTTTGGAGAAACAAACCCTGAATCCGGATGAATTTGAAGTAATTATAGTTTTGAATGGTAGTAGTCCATCTTATCATTCTTTATTGCAAGAATATATTGCTTGTAAATGTTCTATTGCAAGTAGAGTAAGAATTTTATATATAGATATTGCGGGAGTTTCTAATGCTCGAAATATAGGGTTAGATGCGGCATGCGGGGAGTATATACTCTTTTTGGACGATGATGATGTTGTATCTTCCAATTATTTGGAAAAACTTTATTGTTTGGCTGCGCCGCATACCGTTGTCGTGTCTAATGTCCTTGCTTTTAAGTATTCTATAAGTGAAAAAATAGAGGATTACTTGACGTTTAAAAGGAATAAAAGATATGGTTTGTTTTTTAATCGCTGCTATTTGTCCAATGCTTGTTGCAAATTGATACCTCGTGTAATCATTGGGAATAAAAGATTTGATGTAGGATTTTGCAATGGTGAAGATGCTTTATTTATGTTTGCTATTTCTGATAAGATAGCACATCTTGTAAAAGCTAGTGAAGATTGTATTTATTATCGGAGATTGCGGGAGGGATCCGCTTCGAGGGGGAAGAAAAAAACGAGCCAAAGGGTTAAAGGCATTATTCAACAACAACTTGCTTATACTTCTCTTTATATATGTGGTTTTTATAGATATAATTTCTTTTTGTATTTAAGTCGATTATTAGCCGTGCTAAAACAATGAATAAAGCACGAGAAGCGTTGTGTTAGGTTAAATTATGATTTTGGATTGATTCAATGAAAGTTTTATATATACATCAATATTTTGTTACACCAGATGAGCATGGAACAAGTCGCTCGTATTGGTTTGCGAAGAAGTTAATTGAAGAAGGATTTCAAGTTACGATGATTACTTCAACGAATGAATATAAACATAAAAAGCCCGAAATAATAGATATAGAAGGTATTCATGTTATTTATTTAAAAAATGAATATAGTCAATATTTTAGCAAGATAAGGAAAGTATATTCGTTTGTCACATTTGTTGTTAGAGCGATAAGGCAAGCCTTGAAAGAGAAGAATGTCGATTTGGTTTTCGCAACATCGACACCTTTGACAGTTGGTTTTATAGCTTTAGTGTTGAAGCGAATAAGGAAGTGGAAATTTGTTTTTGAAGTTCGGGATTTATGGCCGGAATTTCCGATACAAGTCGGGGCAATTAAGAATTCATTATTGATTAGAATATTGAGAAAGTTAGAAAAGACGATATATCAAAAAGCGGAACATGTTATTGCTTTGTCACCGGGAATGGCAGAAGGTGTATTAAATTGTGGGATTCCGGAGAATAAAGTTACAATTATAACTAACATGTCTAAAGGGGATTTGTTTTATCCGAGAGTGCAAACAGATGAACAATTTTTGAAGTATGGAATAGATAAAGCTAAATTTAACGTGGCTCATGTGGGGGCAATGGGGGTTGCTAACGGGCTGGATTCTGTTGTACAAACTGCGCATTTTTTGCAAGAGGAAAGGCGGGATGATTTGATAAATTTTATTATTGCTGGAGATGGAGCTACTTTGCCCTCTTTAAAGCAGCAAGTTGAAAATTGGAGATTGGGAAACGTGAAATTTATAGGAGAATATAACACGTATGAAACTTCGGAAATATTGAATTGTTGCGATATGAGTTTGGTTAGTTTTAAAAATTTGCCAATTCTTTATACCAATTCCCCGAATAAATTGTTTGATTCTTTATCGGCAGGGAAACCTATTATAGTTAATTCGGCGGGTTGGACTAAAAGACTTGTGGAGGATTTCGATTGTGGTTTTTACGTGAATCCGGAGGAACCGGGTGATTTAGCGGATAAGTTATTAATGATAAGTAAAGATAGTGAGAAATTGGAAGAATACGCTCGAAATTCAAGGAAGGTTTCGCTTGAGAAATTCGATAAATCAATACTTACATGCAAATTTGTTTCAGTTATTAATTCAGTCCTTCATGTATAGATCGTTTTTTAAGCGAGTTATTGATTTTGTCATAGCTCTAAGTATATTATTGTTATTTAGTCCATTGTTGTTGATAATAATAATTTGGCTTCATTTTGCAAATAAAGGAGCTGGTGTGTTTTTTAGACAAGAACGTCCGGGGAAAAATGGAAGAATATTTGAAGTGATAAAATTTAAATCAATGACTGATGAACGAGATCGTCAAGGATATTTGTTACCAGATGAGGATAGATTAACACGAGTGGGAAAATTGATACGCTCAACGTCTTTAGATGAATTACCCCAATTAATCAATGTTCTAAAAGGTGATATGTCATTAGTTGGTCCTAGACCTTTATTAGTACAATATTTGCCATTGTATAATCAAATTCAGGCTCGGCGTCATGAGGTGCGTCCCGGAATTACAGGGTGGGCACAGGTAAATGGACGGAATACTATTTCTTGGCAACAGAGATTTGAATACGATGTTTGGTACGTGGAGCACATTTCTTTTTATTTTGACTTGAAAATATTTTTTTTAACTATAAAGAAAACTCTTGCCCGAGAAGGGATAAATTCTCAAACTTCTGCAACAATGGAGGATTTTGTCGGAAATGATAATAGATAAATTATGGAAAAAATAATTATAGTCGGAGCAGGACAACATTGTCGTGTAGTTTTGTATAATGTAAAAGCACAAGGAGTTTATCAAGTAGCTTGTATTTTGGATGAAAATGAAACGTGTTGGGGAAGTTGTATTGATGGTATTGTCGTGGAGCCTTACAAGAATTTCGATAAGGATATACTTGATTCTTTGAGAAAGAAATATAAAACAAATAAATTCTTTATAGGTTTTGGTGCGATGAAGTTTCGGAAGAAGGTTTTTGAGTTTTTTCGAGAGCAAGGGTGGGAGGCAGTGAATATTATTCATCCTGAGGCTGTTGTTGCTGCTACCGCTCAGTTGGGTGAAGGTATTTTGATTGAAGCGGGATGTTTGGTAACGCCGGCTCCGGTTATTGGAAACAATGTTGTCGTGAATACAGGTTCACAGATTAATCATGATAATATTGTGGAAGATCATGTATATATTGCTTCGGGGGTTATTTTGTCTGGAGGGGTTAGAGTGAATGCAAATACACTTTTGGATGATGGGGTAGTTGTAACATTAGGATGTTGTGTCGGAGCGAATTGTATAATAGGTGCGGGTGCTGTTGTAACAAAAGATATTCCTGATAATGTTGTTGCTTATGGTTCTCCTTGTAAGGTGGTAAGAAATAATAATTGATTCTGTATTAATTTCCTATTTATGAAAGATAGAATTTGGCTTTCTCTCGCTCATATGGGTGGACGAGAGCAGGAGTTTATACGTGAGGCATTTGAAACGAATTGGGTGGTACCGCTGGGACCGAACGTGAATGCCTTCGAGAAATCCTTGAGGGATTTCTTAATTGAAAATGGAGAATTGAAAGTTGAAAATGAGGATAAGTGTGTGGTGGCGTTGAGTGCGGGGACGGCGGCGTTGCATTTGGGGTTGATACTTTTAGGTGTTGGCGAGGGGGATGAGGTGATTTGTCAGAGTTTCACGTTTTCGGCATCGGCGAACCCGATCGCTTATCAAGGGGCAACTCCGGTGTTCGTGGATAGTGAAGTGGATACTTGGAACATGGATCCGGTGTTGCTGGAGGAGGCGATAAAGGATAGATTGCTAAAGACGGGGCGATTGCCGAAAGCGATTATTCCGGTACATTTGTACGGGATGCCGGGGAAGATGGATGAGATTTTGGAGATCGCAAATAGATACCGGATATCCGTGCTAGAGGATTCGGCGGAGGCGTTGGGTTCGGAATACAAGGGACGGAAGTGCGGTACTTTTGGGGAGTATGCGGCGTTGTCGTTTAACGGGAATAAGATTATCACGACTTCGTGATGCGGGGCATTGGTTTGTCCTTGTGAAGAGAGGGCGAAACGGGCGTTGTTTTACGCCACGCAGGCGAGGGAACAGGCTCCGCATTACCAACACGAGAAGATCGGTTATAATTACCGGATGAGTAATATATGTGCGGGGATAGGTCGGGGGCAGATGTTTGTGTTGGAAGAGCACGTGAGGAGAAGGCGAGAGATACATGATTTGTACGTGAGGTTGCTGGAGGGGGTGAAAGGAGTGAACGTGATGTGTCAGCCGGGGGGGGGAGATTTTAAATAGAATTAATGGTTAAAGTTTATAAAATTTGAAACGGAAAAGGCGGGCTTCACACGTGAGGACGTGAGGTTGGCTTTGGATGCGAATAATATAGAGAGCCGCCCGTTGTGGAAGCCGATGCATTTGCAGCCGGTGTTCAAGGATGCGCCTTTTTACGGGAACGGGACAAGCGAGAGATTATTTGAGGTAGGGTTGTGTCTGCCTTCGGGACCGATGTTGACGGATAAAGATATTGAGAGAGTGGTTGGGGGGATTTTAGATTTATGATTTATGATTTTGGGATTTAGTGATTGCTGACGATTTGATTAATTGATGAAGATAGAGGATACGCCTCGGGAGATGAGTTCCCGGGGCTTTTTTGTTTTATAAATTAAAATATAGAATTATGAGAAATTTAATGAAAGCGAGGTTATTCTCTTGGTTGGAGGATACTCAAGAAGAGATGACAAGGGAAGAGATTGGTTTGATGGTACAGGAGTTCATGGGGGATTTGGAGAGGTGGCTTGACGAGGGACGGGATTACAAGGTGGTTGCCCGTGGGTTGGAGCGGGTACGGGTCCGATTGGCGGTTTCGTGCGAGATGTTCCGGTCTGGTGACGGGATGGAAAAAAAAGAAGATAGTCGGTCGGTGTGCGGTTGCCGTGTTGGAATTGGTGGAACGTGAGATCCAGCTGGTGCGGGAAGGATTGGAATACCCGGAGTGGTTTGGGGCGAGGTTGAAGGGGGGACCGCTTGCCGTTTGGCGTTCGGGTTCGTTTAAGATGGAGATTGTTGAATTGGCCTTGGGGCTTTTCTTGGCAAAGGTGTTGTGGACACCGGGTGGCAAGTTGATGGAATATGACGAGATTATCAAGTTGATGGAGTCTGTATTGGGAATAGAGTTGCCTAATTACCGGGAATTGAAGCGGGATATATTTAACCGGAAAAAAGAGTTGACGGTGTTCTTGAAGCGGTTGATCGTTTTGATTGAACGGGAAAGAGATGAGAAAGATGGTTTGTAGGGGTAAAAAATAGTGCTGATAAATAGAGCGTTATAAAGAAAGTTACTACACGTGTGCTTCACGTGTAGTAATGAAGTATCGGGGCGGGTGTAATTTTGCATTCAGTAAAATGAGAGAGAATTAGAATTAGTATTCATTTAAAGCGAGAGTATTATGGCAGAAGTAAAAAATTGTTTGGGAATTAGGGGACGGATAGGGGATTATGTTCTGTTCCAGTTGGGGGGCAAGACGTTTTTAAAAAGGAGGGTGAAAGAGAATAAATCCAACACGGAAAAACAACAAGCGATGAGAGCAAGATTTCGGGCGGCAGTGTGTTTTTACCAGCGGTTGAAAGAGACGCCTTTGAAACAGGTGTTGAGTGTGGCGGCTAGAGGGAGATGTGTTAGCGGGTATGCTTTGTTCATGAAAATGAATCTGAAAGCTTTTGGGGCAGACGGGAGAATTGCGGACTTCGCATTGTTACAGTTCACGGTGGGAAAGCGTCAACGGGCTTATAGTTTGGAGGGATGGATTGATCCGGCGGGGAGGGTGACGTTGGAATGGAGAAACGGGTGGATTAGCGAGTTGAGAGAAGGACAGGATCGATTGGAAGTGGTGGTATTGAAAGAGGAGTGTTCGTTTTCTCCGGAGTTGGTGAGCGAAGGTGTTACCCGGAATGACAGAGGAGCGTGTTTTTGGGTGGCGCATAAGCCGGGGCGGAAGGTACACGTCTATTGTTATTTTGTTTCCCCGGACGGGAAGGAGTTGTCGCAGAGTCAATATGTTTGTTTAAAAGAAAGAGTATGAATCCGGTGCAAGGTATGGTTAGTGCGGTCAGCGAGTTGATTGGGCGGCTGACCCTCCCGGCGAGGGAGAAGAAACAATTGGAAACGGATCTGTTGAAGGTTTTTATTTTTTTACCGGAATATTTTTCACGTTGAGTTTGAATGCATTTTTCACGCAATTGGCGGATAATTTGGTGGCAGGAATTTTGAGCGTCGTGGGAGGTGTGAGCAGTTCGGTTGTGGTGACTTGGTGCAAATACCGATGGGAACGGAAGCGTTCCGGAAGGTGAGAAAGGGAGAATGAAAATGGAGCCCGTTACAGGCTCCATTTTTTATCGGTTTTATTTTTTCAGTCTTTCGGTGAGAAGAGGAACGATCTTGCGAACATCGCCAACGATACCCAAGTCTGCCACGTTGAAGATCGGGGCAAACTTGTCTTTGTTGATGGCGATGATGAAGTCGGATTCTTCCATACCGGCAAGGTGCTGGATGGCTCCGGAAATACCCATAGCGAAGTACAAGTCGGGACGTACGGTTTTACCGGTTTGTCCTACCTGACGTTCGTGACCGAGAACTCCGGCGTCAACCATTGCACGGGAAGCGGATACTTCCGCACCGATGGTACCTGCCATTGCACGCAACATATCGAATCCTTCGGCATTACCTACTCCGCGACCTCCAGAGATAAGAACTTTAGCCTCGGTGATGTCGATCAGATTTTTGGATTCTTTCACGGTTTCGATAACACGTACACGGAATTTAGATTTGTCGAAATTGATTTTCACGTCTTCAATGTTGCCTTTCCGGTTCAAGTCACGTTGTGCCATGCGCATTACCCCGGGACGTACGGTTGACATCTGCGGGCGGTGTTCTTTACAAATGATGGTGGCCATGAGGTTTCCCCCGAACGCGGGACGAGTCATTAACAGACCGCCGTCCTCGGCTATTTCCAATCCGGTACAGTCTGCCGTCAATCCGGTTTCAACCCGTGCGGACAGGCGGGGACCCAAGTCACGACCGATCGTGGTGGCTCCGATTAACACGATGCTCGGCTTGTTCTCGATGATGATTTGGTGGATTGCTTGGGCATAAGGTTCCGTCGTGTAGGTTTCGAGTTCCGGTGCGTCTACACGCAACACGGTGTCGGCACCGTAAGCAATACATTCTTGGGCTTGCGTGGAAAGGTTATGACCTAATAGCATGGCATACACTTTCTCGTTCAAGGCATCAGCTAATTCTCTGGCTTTGCTCAACAATTCCAGAGCCACGTTTTGGATAATGCCTTCTCTTTGCTCGATGAAGACATAAACGTTTTTATATTGTGCTTTATCCATCTTTCAATTTTAGATTTTAGATCCTATTAATTTCTTGATTTATGATTTTAGATTTTAGATTCCGATCGCACAAATTCAACGTTTTGTTCAATCGTAAATCATAAATCATAAATCCGAAATTTTTAAATAATAAATTTCTCTTTCAACTTGTTGATAATGATATCTGCGGCTTCCGCGGGCTCTACCTCGTAGATTTGTCCTGCTGCTTTCACTCCTTTCGTGAATGATTTGAATACACGGGTGGGAGAGCCGTTCAGACCGATCTTTTTCTCGTCAACAGTGATGTTGTCGAAGCCCCAGACTTCTATTTCTTTGTCGTAAGCTTCCACGATTCCTTTCACGGACATATAGCGGGGTTTTACGCCTGATGCCAAGGCGGTTAACACGCACGGGGTGTCAACTTCCACCATTTGGTAACCTTCTTCCGTTGACTTTTTCACGGTAAGGGTTTTGTTACCGTCGAAAGTCAGTCTTTCCACGTAGGTTACTTGCGGTAAATCGAGGTGCTCCGCGATTTGCGGTCCTACCTGTGCGGTATCACCGTCGATTGCCTGACGTCCGGTGATTACCAGATCAAAATCCAAAGTTTTTAAAGCGGCGGCAATGGTATTGGAAGTTGCCAATGTATCGGCTCCACCGAATTTCCGGTCGCTTAACAAGATGGCACGGTCTACCCCCATGGCGTAAGCCTCTCTCAAGATAGCCTCTGCCTGTGGCGGTCCCATGGTAAGAACTGTCACGTGTGCATCGTATTGGTCTTTTAATTGAAGGGCAAATTCAAGTCCTCCTTTATCGTCAGGATTCATGATACTGGGTACCCCGTCTCTGATAAGGGTTCCTGTAACGGGATCCAGTTTGATTTCCGTGGTATCCGGAACTTGTTTAATACAAACAACTATCTTCATTTCAATCTTCTTTTACTTTAATAAATTTGCAGCGATCACCATTCTTTGAACTTCTGATGTTCCCTCGTAGATTTCGGTGATCTTGGCATCTCTCATCATTCTTTCAACCGGGTATTCGCGGGTGTACCCGTATCCCCCGTGGAATTGTACCGCTTTGGTGGTAACTTCCATGGCTGTTTCGGCTGCAAATAATTTACACATGGCAGCATCCGTGGAATAAGCCTCTTTTTGGTCTTTTTTGTAAGCGGCTTGTCTTACCAGTAAACGGGATGCTTCAATTTTGGTCTGCAGGTCTGCCAGTTGGAATTGTGTATTCTGGAACTGACCGATGGCTTTCCCGAATTGTTTCCGTTCTTTCACGTATTTCACGGTTTCGTCCATAGCACCTTGTGCGATACCCAATGCTTGAGAAGCGATACCGATACGTCCGCCATCAAGTGTTTTCATGGCGATGCCGAATCCTTTACCTTCTTGCCCTAACAGGTTTTCAGCCGGAACGATGCAGTTTTCCATGATCAATTCGCAGGTTGCAGAACCGCGGATACCCAATTTTTTCTCTTTTTTACCCACGGAGAATCCCGGGAAATCTTTTTCCACGATAAACGCGGAGATTCCTCTGGTACCCTTGGATTTGTCGGTCATAGCCATGATGATGTACACGTGAGCGTAACCGGCGTTGGTAATGAATATCTTGGAGCCGTTAAGCACGTAATGATCTCCCTCTTTCACGGCAATGGTCTGTTGTGCGGACGCGTCCGTACCGGCGTTTGGTTCGGTTAACCCGAATGCTCCGATCCATTCCCCTGAAGTCAGTTTGGGAAGATATTTGGCTCTTTGCTCGTTGGTTCCGTGTTCCATAATCGGGGCGCAGCACAATGACGTGTGTGCGGACACGATTACTCCCGTGGTGGCGCATACGCGGG
Organism: uncultured Butyricimonas sp.; assembly: GCF_959596855.1. Lineage (NCBI taxonomy): Bacteria > Pseudomonadati > Bacteroidota > Bacteroidia > Bacteroidales > Odoribacteraceae > Butyricimonas > uncultured Butyricimonas sp. The sequence goes on along the minus strand of NZ_CAUFYA010000034.1, from coordinate 14,909 downwards.
ACAATTCCTCTACTGCCATCGTGTAGAGTATGTTACTGCCTCCGGCTCCGCCGTATTCCACCGGGAATGGAATACCCATGATACCCAATTTCGCCATTTTTTCAACGGTTTCTATGGGGAATCTTTCTGATTCGTCCACTTCTGCCGCCAAGGGTTTTACCTCTTTTTCCGCGAACTCTCTTATCATTTGTAAGAAGAGTTGCTCTTTTTTTGATAGACTGAAATCCATTATTATTAATGTTTTTTTAGTTGAACGAAGCTAGTTGTAATTCTAAATCAGCATTTTTTTAGAATCAATGCCGTCCCCATGCCACCCCCTATACAGAGAGAGGCAAGCCCTACTTTAGCTTCACTGTTTAGCATTTCATATACAAGTGATACGATGATACGATTGCCGGATGCTCCGATGGGGTGCCCCAGAGCAATGGCACCACCGTTGACGTTTGTACGTTCGTTTATCCATTCTCTCGTTACGCCGTGTTGTGCCATCAACTCGTGAATTACTCCCAGTGATTGTGCCGCAAATGCCTCGTTTAGTTCAATCACGTCGATGTCGGATAATTTTATTCCGGCATTCTTCAACGCGTTGGCGATTGCGGGCACGGGTCCCATGCCCATGATAGCAGGATCCACACCACCCTGTCCGACACCGATGATCTCGCATAGAGGAGTCAGGTTGTTTTGTTTAACAGCCTCTTCCGAAGCGATCATCACGAAGGATGCACCGTCGTTGATTCCGGACGCGTTACCGGCTGTGACGGAGCCCTCTTTTTTGAAAGCGGGACGTAAAGTCGATAATTTTTCCAGAGATGTCTTTCTGTTGGGAAATTCGTCTGTGTCGAATTGTAAAGTCTCTTTTTTGACTTTATACTCGATAGGCACAATTTCAGCTTTGAAGTTACCGTTATCGATAGCAGCTATAGCACGCTTCTGCGATTCCATGGCAAATTCATCCTGTTCTTCGCGGCTGATAGAATATTTTTCCGCTATATTCTCTGCCGTTATTCCCATGTGGTATCCTTCGAAAGCATCCGTGAGGCCATCGAATACCATGTGGTCGATAACGGTTACATCTCCCATGCGATGTCCGTCACGGACATGCCCGGGGAGAATATATCCCGCTTTGGACATGGATTCGGTACCTCCCGCGATGATCAGATTCGCCAATCCCGCTTTGATAGCGCTTACACCGTTTAACACGGCTTTCATTCCGCTACCGCATATCATGTTGATACCATAGGCCGGTACTTCCTGAGGGATTCCCCCTTTGATAGATGCCTGACGGGCTACACCTTGACCCTGTCCGGCGGATAGTACGTTACCCACGATTACTTCATCGATATTTGCAGGGTTTACTCCGGTTTCCGCGATTATATTTTTGATTACCGCTGCACCGAGGTCTGCTGCTGATAATGAAAGAGTACTTCCTAAAAATTTGCCGATCGCTGTTCTTTTTGCTGCTACGATATATGTCTTCATTATTGAGGCATGGGTTTTAAGTTTTTAGAAACGATTAATTCACAGCCTGTTGCTGCTTTGATGTCATCTAATGTAAATTCACTGTTCAATTCTACCAGTTCGATTCCTGCCGGGGTTACGTTCATCACGCCCATCTCGGTGATGATCATGTCAACTTCGCCCGCGGCGGTCAACGGTAGGGTACATTCTTTTAGTATTTTGTGATTTCCTTTTGCCGTGTGTTCCATGGCAAGGATTACTTTTTTAGCGCCTACCAGAAGGTCCATGGCTCCACCCATACCCGGTGCTTTTTTGCCGGGGATAATCCAGTTTGCCAAGTTTCCTTTCTCGTCTACCTGTAAAGCACCAAGGATAGTTACATCCACGTGTCCGCCCCGGATGATGCCGAAAGAAGTGGCGCTGTCAAAGCTACAAGCTCCGTCTACAGCCGTGATGTATCCACCACCGGCATCCGTCAATTCCGGATTTTCTTTTCCTGCTTCCGGTTTCGGTCCCATGCCTAACAATCCGTTTTCGGATTGCAGCACCACGTGTACGTCACTTTGCAAGTAATTAGGAACCATTGTCGGTAATCCGATACCCAAGTTTACTACGTCGCCGTCTTTTAATTCGAGAGCTACCCGTTTGGCGATAACTTCTCTTACTTGATCTTTATCCATAACCGTTTTAATTTTTGATTTCAGATTTCGGATTTTAGATTAATGGTAATCATAAATCGTAAATCTCAAATCGTAAATGTAATTATTTATTTTTTCTTCTAACAAATTCCTGTGCGATAAATGAAGCCACGTCATCGGCATAAGTATTCATACCGAATCCGGCATCATAACCCAGTTCTTTCGCTAATTCGTGGGAGATACGGGGTCCCCCGCAAGCCAAGATTACCTTGTCCCGCAAGCCTTCCGCTTCGAGCATTTCCACGAGTTCAATCAAGTTTTGGATGTGAACGTCTTTTTGCGTAACGGTTTGTGAAACCAGAAGAGCGTCCGCTTTCAACTCGATAGCCTTGGCGATAAACTCTTCGTTGGGTACTTGACTTCCCAAGTTGTGAGCCTCTACCATCTCGTACCGTTCCAAGCCGTAGTGTCCGGCGAAGCCTTTCATGTTCATGATGGCGTCGATTCCCACGGTATGGGCGTCGGTTCCGGTACTGGCACCCACGACAATCAACGGGCGTCCGATGTTTTCACGGATAAATTCGTCCGTTTCGTGCATATCCCATTTCGTCCCTTCCACTTTAGGCACGTGAATATTCGTGAAGTCCACAGTGTGCGTGCAACTTCCGTAGCAGTTGAAGAAGGTGAATCCTTCGGTCAATTCCTTGTGGAATACGACTTGCGGGTTCTCGAATCCCATTTTCTTCAATAATTGTTTAGCGGCTTCGATAGCCTCATCCCCGGCAGGTACGGGTAACGTGAAACTCAATTGAGTTTTCCCGTCGTTCATCGTGTCGCCGTAGGGTTTTATTTTTTTCAGATCCAGTGTCTGGTCAAAATCATTTTTATCGGTAGAATATAATCCTCCACTCATAATTAATTGAAAATTGAAAATGCAAAATTGAAAGTTATCAATTGCATAATTGGTTAAATTTTATTTTATTCACTCTTTTGAAAACTTGAAATTAAAAATGATAGTCATAGGACACCTCATTTTCAATTTTCAATTCTCAATTTTCAATTGTTATTAAGCATTAGCTCAATAAACGGGTTATAGTAATTGGCACCCTTGGCGGCAACTCCGTCAAGTCCTTTACCACCATTCTTCGGGCGTTTCACGTCACCGAAGATACCTTTTTCCAGCGCGGTGAAAAGTCCTTCACGCTCGATGTTTTCGAGTAGAGCGATTGCGTTGTCCAATACTTCTTTGGCACGACTCTGGATGATACCGTCCTTTTTAAATTCTACCTCGTCGCCGATGTTTTTCATGTTACTGAAAATGTATTTGGCATTCTCGATAGAGAGGTAACGGTCGGACATGAAAGGCGTGTGGATTGCTTCTGTTGGCATTCCCAACAATTGGATACCTTGTGAAGTCCATATTCCGATCATGTTGAAGAGTGCATCCTGTATGTGTCCGCGGAAGATATTTCCCGTCATGAACTTGGTCGGAGGCATATATTTTAACGTTGCTTTCGGGAAAATTTCACGAGTCATTTGTGCTTGGGAAAGCTCCAGCAGGAATCCGTTTTCCAGCGACGGGTCCATCTCAAAAGCGTGTCCCAATCCCATTTGTTCTTCTTTCAGTCCCGCGAGTAAAGCCAATTGTTCGTTGATAAGGTCGGAAGCCAGCACGGTATGCGCTTGCTCCACGGCATCGGCGGTAGTCAGATAGTTGTCCTCACCCGTGTTGATGATCACTCCGGCAAACCCGTTGATTACACGTGACATGAACTGGTCAACCAGCGTGCGTTGCATGTTGATGTCGCGGAAAAGAATCCCGTAAAGAGCATCATTCAACATCACGTCCAAGCCTTCCAAGGCTCCCATGGCGGCAATTTCCGGCATACATAACCCGGAACAGTAGTTGCACAAGCGGATGTAGCGTCCGACTTCTTCGCCCACTTCGTCCAGTGCTTTACGCATGATGCGGAAGTTTTCCTGTGTCGCGAAAGTTCCCCCGAATCCTTCTGTTGTTGCTCCATAAGGCACGTAATCCAACAAACTCTGCCCTGTTGTACGGATTACGGCGATAACGTCAGCACCCTGCCGTGCGGCTGCTTGAGCCTGTACCACGTCTTCGTAGATATTTCCGGTAGCGACGATCACGTACAGGTAAGGTTTCGGGCCTTCGCCTATCGTTTTCAGGTAATGTTCTTTTTTCGCCCGCCGGTCACTGATACGCTTGATACTTGCATCCACGTATGGTTTCAAGGCCGCTTTGATCTTCTCCATCGGGTGAACGGGTAATGTGGTCATATCCAGCTGTCCCTCCGCGACTTTCTCTGCTATTTGTTGCGGGTTCATTCCGGTTTCCACGATGGTGTTCCCGAGGAAAAAGAGAATACCTTGTCCTAATACTCCTTTGTCTTTGAGCTCGTCTACCAACACGTTGGGGAGCGGTACCGTGTTGGCGTCCACGCCATCAATGCCGAGCAAGCGGCATAAAGTACGCTCAACGGCAACGGTAGAGTACTGCTCCACGAATTTCTGTACGTCGTCGGCTATCTTTCGTGACACTTCTTTCGCGTGTGCCACTTTGTTGAAATCTAACCCTAATTTACTGTTCTGCATATTTTTGTTCTGTTATAAATTCTGTTCCAAATAGTTCTCCGCTTTGTCCAACAATTCCTCGTCTACACCCAGAATACGGGCAATTCTCATCGCTTCATGCGGCACGGAGTCTTGAGTCTCCTCGATTAGCGAATAATCGATAAACTCGTTTATGTTATTGATGGTCAATCGACCGTCTGTTTTGTCTTTAATAAATCCTTTTACCCGCATCTTTTTGCATCCGGCTTTGATGCCGCTGTAATGTGAGGTAATCAGGGAACGGACACCTTTACCCGTGAGGAAGTCAAGCACTGCGTTGACGATGGCCTTTCCTTCCGTGGGATTGGTTGTTCTTGCCAGTTCGTCAATCAAGATAAGAGCGTTTTTACCTGCTTTTACATCTTGAATGATGGTATTGAGCCTTAGCATCTCCGAGGCAAATGAAGAGAGGCCGCTAAGTTCCGATTGTTCGTCACCGATGCACAAAAGAACCTCGTCTACCAAAGCGATTTCAGCGTGTTCTGCCGGAACGTAGAAACCGAATTGGAATAAGGTTTGTGCCAGAGCCACGGTTTTGAGGATGACACTTTTACCTGCCATGTTTGCCCCGGTAATCAAGCATGCCCCGGGGGCGATGTCAATGTCGATAGCTTGAAATTTCTTACCTTCCGTCTTCAGGACTTCTTTTACCTGCGGGTTGAAGATGTTTTTGTAACGGGTGACTGTTTCCGAAATCTCCGGTTTACACAATTGCATCTTGATGGCCTGCTTTGCTTTGGCGAGCAATATGTCAAGCGTGGCAATATTGGCGAGTGCTTCGTTGATTTCAAGTTTATACGGGTGTATTCGTGCGGACAATTCTTCCCGGATGCGGTCTTCCAGCACGGTATGCTCGAATTGTAACTGCTCCAGCACCTTGCTGTCGGTTCGCTCGTTCATTTTTAGCGTTTTTATTTTTACCCGCAAGGCTGCCAGTTCTTCGGAATAAGCATCATAAACGTAAAAATGAGGTATACGCATTCTTTCCGGGTCCAGCGTGTTGACTACCGGTTCCAAGTCCGGAAGTGATACCACGTCTATACGGGCGGCAATGAGCAGTTGCCGGATATCCATAACGAGTAAAGAGAATGCCTTTAATTCAAACAGTTCAATGTCGTCCAATGCTTGTGCTTCTGTTATCTGGTTTGCTGTACCCCGGATATCTTTCACTTGCATGAGCTTTACATTGATCTTGGTAATGGTGTCCGTCAACAAGGAATCACGCGAGATGTTGATTGTCGCTTCCGTTTTATCCAATTCGGCGATAATCTCTTCCCTCGTGTGTAAGTACGGTAGTGTGTTCAATACACGTTTTGCCAGACCGGATTGAATTTCCAGTTTGTCTATCATGTATCTGAACCCGTTTACTTCTTCTATTGCGCCGCGTAAAAACACCTTAATTCAATTTTAGATTTAATGATTTTAGATTTTAGATTGAGAATTATTTTCAATCCTTTTCACATCGTATACCGGGATGCCCAAGCTCGTTTGCATGGCGACCCGTAGTTCGTCCGAATCCAGACAATATCCATCCGGTGATTGGGGATTTATACAGACTGCCAGTAGTTTACTTTTTTGCAAAACCTGTATGGTACCGCCTTTTTTCACGAAGGCGTAATAGTTTTCCATGGAAGCGAACATTTTCGTGAAATCCCGCATGATTAGAGTGATTTCCCGGATTTGTTTTTGCTGCCGCAGGAATTGCAATAATTTGTCACTTATGGCGCCTGCCGCGTATAACGTGTTCCCGTGCTTGAAAATATCGTCTTTTTTATTTTCAAGCATAAACACGGAGGGAATGTCTAAATCGTAGATGTTCCCTTCGTCATCTATCGACCACACACCTTGCTCGATTGCCATCAGCTTCCGCACGATGTCGGGTGCTGCTTCATTCAGGCAGATGAGGTCGTAAACGTATTTTGTTTTTCTTACCAGTTGAGGAATATTACAGGATAAAGCTGCTCCCGTGGCAAGTACCATCGCTTCAGTCACTGCCGGAGAGCTTAGACTGAGGCGGGAGAGAGCCCCGTCCACGATTGTCGTGTCGACATCCCAACGCTTCATATCATGAATCAAGGTACGCAGCGAACCCGTGTCAGCGGGTCCGGATAGCAACACTTTTCCCGACGAAACGGCTCTGGCGGTAACCAAGCGTCCCAAAGAGGTTTGTTGTGTGCTGACATCCATGATTTCTGCCACCAGCCTTTTGTCTCGGTAGTGCATCTCGGACGTGATGAATATCATATCCTCGAATACCTCTATTTCCGGTTTGGGCATTTGGCAGACCTGATCTCTGCTTTCCCCGTCAATGCCTATGGAGGTGAGGGCAAAACGCTTCCCCGTATTCTTCACTCGCCGAAGAATGTAGTTCAAGCATTCTGTCTTACCGGCGTTTTTTGCCAGTCCCACGATTGCAATACTGTTGTATTTTAATATTTCCTCGATAAACACGGTTTCAATTTTAGATTTTAGATTTTAAATTTTAAATTTATTATTCCGTGAAGAATTTAAAATCTAAAATTTAAAATCTAAAATTAGTTTATTCGTGGTGATTTCTCTCGTTACGTGCCAAATGTTTCGGCTCGATAGAGAGGGCATCACCATTTAACAGGGCGGCTACCCCTTCTTTGCGAGCTTTTTCGCATTCCGGGCAGTGGCACTCTTCTTCGTATCTTTCCGGTTCCGTGTAAGTGGTAATAACACCCTCGTAGTTTCTCAACACGATGCGTTTGGGTGATTGAGAAAGGATATACGTCGGCATTACCGGGGTTTTACCTCCTCCTCCGGGAGCGTCAACCACGAACGTGGGAACGGCATATCCGGAAGTATGTCCCCGCAAGTTCTCGATGATCTCGATACCTTTGGATACGGGAGTACGGAAGTGTTCGATACCCATGGAAAGGTCACATTGGTAGATATAGTACGGGCGAACACGCATTTTCACCAATTCGTGCATCAATTTCTTCATCACGTAAGTGCAGTCATTGATACCTCTCAGTAACACGGTCTGGTTTCCTAGAGGGATTCCGGCGTCAGCCAAGCGGGCGCATGCTGCCTTTGACTCTTCCGTAACCTCGTTCGGGTGATTGAAATGAGTGTTCAACCAGATCGGGTGATATTTCTTCAGCATGTTTACCAGCTCCGGGGTAATACGTTGCGGTAATACAACCGGGGTACGGCTTCCGATACGGATAATCTCCACGTGCGGGATAGCTCTCAATTTGCTGATGATGTATTCCAAACGGTCGTCGCTAACCAACAGGGCGTCACCTCCGGAAAGCAATACGTCGCGTACTTGCGGGGTTTTCGCGATGTAATCGATACATCTGTCGATGCGCTCGGTCGGGGATGCACAGTCATGTTGTCCCGCGAAGCGTCTGCGGGTGCAGTGACGGCAATACATGGAGCATTGGTCGGTAATCAGGAATAATACCCGGTCCGGATAACGGTGTGTCAATCCCGGGACAGGAGAATCGCTATCCTCGTGTAACGGATCTTCCAGATCGGCTGCTGATTTGTGCAATTCGAGAGCCGAGGGTACGGATTGTTTCCGTATCGGGCAATGCGGATTGTTCTTGTCAATCAAGCTCAAATAGTAAGGGGTAATCGCCATTCTCAGCGTCTTTAAAGACTCGCGTATACCATCCTCTTCTTCTTTGGTCAACTCGATGTATTTCTTTAATTGATCGAGTGTTTCAATTCTGTTTTTCACTTGCCATTTCCAATCGTTCCATTGTTCGTCGGTAACTTCCGGGAAAAACTCTTTTCGTCTGCTTTCTGACATCACTTTATTTATTTTAGATTTTAAATTTTAGATTTTAGATTCCAGCCGCACAAGGCTGGCACTTTATTTATTTTACATACAGTTTTTCAAATAACTCGCGAATTTCTGCGGACTCCCGGATAATATTCAGGGTTAGTTCCGCATGTCCTTTTGCGTATCCGTTTCCTACGATTAAATTTATATCTTTTCCTACTCCCTCGGCTCCCAACGCCGCTTTCGTGAAGCTGGTCGCCATAGAGAAGAAGTAAACACATCCTTGTCCTTTGGTGACTAAAATAGAGGTCATTTCTGTCGAGGGCACGTTCACGTTGTTGATTGTCACCTCACAACCTCTTTCGCCCGCTATGGCAGTCACTTTCTTGTACACGTCCATCACTTTTGTCGCGTCGGCGACAATCACGTGAGTGGCGAGATTCATTTCTTTTATTCTTCGGGCGTTCTCTTCCGAGTATTCCACCACGATGACCTTTCCGTAAGGTCCCACGTTTTTCATTGCCTGATAGCAGCAAAGTACTCCCGACTTGCCGCCTCCCCCGATGATACATACCGTATCACCTTCTTTTACCAGACGAGCCACTTGAGCCGGGGCTCCTGCCACGTCCAACACGGCTAATGCCAGTTTTTCCGGTATATCGTCAGGCAGTACGGCGTACAAGCCGCTTTCGAAAAGAATGGCTTGCGCTTCCACGTCAACCTGATCCGATGCCGGGTCAAGATTCTTGATTTTATTAATTTTCAATGGGGTAAGGGAAAGAGAAACCAACGTGGCGATTTTGTCACCCACTCTTAATGATTTATCCGGGAATGCCGGACCTATTTCGTTTACCGTACCGATTAACATTCCCCCCGAACCGGTCACCGGGTTTTGCATCTTGCCCCGTTCTTCCACGATGGAAAGAATCATTTCTTTCATTTTTGACGCATCCTTTCCGCAAGCACCTTTGATCTGCGTGTAACTGGCAGAGTCTATATTCAGTGTTTGCACGTCTATCAACAACTCGTTGTCATAAATGCTCATCGTGTTATCCAGCTTTTGTGCCGGTTGAGGAAGTGTTCCTTCCGGGATAATTACCCTGTGTGTACCGTATCTACAACCCTTGTCCATCGAATAATTTTAGATTTATGATTTTAGATTTCAGATTATGATTTACGATTGATAATTACCGTGAAAGCAATCATAAATCGTAAATCATAAATCGTAAATTAATTAAGCGTAAAGTTCCGTAAAGATCTTTCTTAAAGCTTCTGATTCTCTCAATTCTTGAAGAGTGATCTCGGCATGACCTTTCGTGTAGCCGTTACCCACGATCATGGTTACGTCGCTTCCCACTCCTTCAGCACCGAGAGCTGCTTTCGTGAAGCTGGTCGCCATAGAGAAGAAGTAAACGACCCCCGTGTTTTTCGTGCAAAGAATAGAGGTCATTTCCGTGTCGGTGATGTTCACGTTGTTGATGGTTACGTCGCACATCTCGCCATTCGTCAATTCCTCGATTTTTTCCATCACGGGAACGGGTTGAGTCGCGTCTGCGGAGAATACATAGTCGCAGAAACCGAGTTTCTGTAAACGTTCGGTACTCTTCTGGCTGTGGCACAATCCGATTACTTTACCGGTAACTCCTGCACGTTTTTTAGCCTCGTAACAGCACAACATACCTGATTTACCACCCGCGCCGATGATTAAAACGGTATCACCCGGTTTAACCAATTTGGCAGTTTGGGCGGGAGCTCCGGCAACGTCCAATGCTGACAATGCCAAATTCTCGGGAAGGTCTGCCGGAATCTTGGCGTAGATACCGCTCTCGAAAAGGATTGCTTTCCCGTCGATGTCAACTTGGTCAATGTCCGGACGGATATCTTTAATCTTGTCGATGCGTAGCGGAGTTAAAGAAAGAGAAACCAAGGTTGCGATTTTGTCGCCTTCCTTCAAGTCGATTTTACCTTTCAATGCATCACCTATTTTTTCAACCGTACCCAACAACATACCGCCTGATCCGGTTACCGGGTTGCGGTGTTTACCTTGTTTTGACACGATGTCCAACATGATTTCGGCAATCTTGGCTTTGTCGCCGCCTGCTTGTTGCTCGATCTGGGTGAAGCTGGCTGAGTCGATATTCAAGGTTTGTACATCAATCAAGATCTCGTTGTCATAGATCTCGTCCATGTTGTTGTCAATCTTGTTAGCGGGTTGGGGTAACACACCTTTCGGTTCAATCACACGGTGAGTTCCGTATTTGTTTCCTTTCTTTTGCATAGTATTTAAAATTTATAAGTTTGAAAATGAATTACTTTAAAGGTTTTAATCCTAAAATTTCTCTTGCTTCGGCTGGAGTAGCGATTCCGCGGCCTAATTCTTTGGCTATGCGAACCACTTTTTCTACCAATTCGCCATTGGATTTAGCGAGGACTCCTCTTTCGAGATACAGGTTATCTTCAAAACCTACTCTCACGTTACCGCCCATGGCAATAGCCGCGGCAGCAAGAGGGAAAGCGTGACGTCCGATTCCGGTTGCCGTCCAAGTAGAGCCTGCCGGAATAGCGTTTACTAACCAGCAGAGATTCGGTACAGTGGCAGGGGTACATCCGGGAACGCCGAGAACGAAATTGAATTGCATGGGAGCCCCGGGAACCTGACCTTTTCTGGCCATGGTTAGTATCGTGTCGAGATGTCCCATTTCAAAACATTCGTATTCCGGTTTGATATTGTTTTCTATCATTCTCTTGCCAAAATCCCGCATCATGGGCATGGTGTTCTCGAAAACATCGTCACCGAAATTGCAAGTACCGCAATCGAGGGTAGCCATTTCGGGGAAAAGTTCAGTCGGTTGAAGACGTTCTTCAGCGGTCATACCTACGGCGCCTCCCGTGGAGGGGATAAGGATCACATCGGGGCATACCTTGTAGATAGCGTCGATGCACTCTTTGAAGCGTGCTTTGCTTTGGGTAGGAGTACCGTCGTCTTCACGAACGTGAATGTGAACAATGGCTGCTCCCGCGTCCACTGCTGATTTGGCTTCTCTCACGATCTCTTCTACCGTGTATGGAACGGCGGGATTTTGTTCTTTGGTTACTTCAGCCCCGCAAATGGCTGCTGTGATAATTAATTTCTCCATAAATAGTCATTTAATTTTTTCTCTGGTCTTCTTTTTTGACAACGCAAGTCCCACTGGCACGGCACACCACGATCGGTTCTTCCAGCACGTCGGCGGCGGAAGCCGAGATGTCCGGACGGGCTACAACCACTTTCTTTGCCTCGAAAACCATCTTGCGAGAAGTGTTTCCTACTTTCACGATTTCTCCGGTAGCCTCGATGTAATCCCCGGCGTAAACCGGCGCAAGGAATTCGATGTTGTCGTAAGCAACAAACAGGCCTTCGTCCCCGTCATGCATGATTAACAATTCCGTGGCAACGTCACCGAACAAGTGAACCATGTGTGCACCGTCTACTAAATTTCCACCATAATGAGCATCTTTAGCACTCATTCTTAAACGTATCATTGTTTTTTCCATCTTTCTTGATTTTAGATTTTAAATTTTAGATTTTAGATTTTAGATTGAGAAGCATTTTCAATTTTCAATTCTCAATTTTCAATTATATAGTCTACCATGATAGACGGCGTCTTCACGTTTTCGGCAGCGATTTCTCCTACTTCCACGAGTTCATTCACCTCGGCAATCACCAAATCGGCGGCGGCAGCCATCAGCGGGTTGAAGTTTTGCGACGTTCCCCGGTAGACCAGATTTCCGGCTTTATCCCCGAGGCTCGCGCCCACGAGGGCGATGTCCGCTCTCAACGGTTTCTCGAGCAAATAATCTTTGCCGTCCACGTTGATCACTTGTTTTCCCTCGGCAACGATGGTTCCCATTCCGGTTTGAGTCAGGATACCACCCAATCCGCAACCGCCTGCACGCACGCGTTCAGCTAAAGAACCTTGCGGGCAAAATTCGATTTCCAGTTCGCCGCTATTCATTTGCTCGCTCGTGCAAGGGTTTGTCCCGATATGTGACACGAAAAGTTTTTTTACTTGCTTGTTAGCGATCAACTGACCTACCCCTCTGTCCGGGAATGCCGTGTCGTTGCAGATTAACGTAAGGTTCTTCACGCCGGACTTTGCCAAGGCGTCAACGAGCTTGTTAGGGGTTCCGTTTGCAAGGAATCCGCCAACCATAATGGTCATACCATCCTTTACTTTTGATACAGCCTCTTCGATAGAAATAAATTTACTCATAAGGAAGCATTTTTATATTGTTTCAGTTAAATATTTAACACATTCACATTGATTTGTCAAATTTATATCGTTTTCGGGAATAAATGAAATATTTTCAACACAAAAACGGAAAAAATTCTTTATTGAGAATCATTTTACGTAGTCGAAAACATCCTTTACCCGTTCTCTCACACTTCACGGCTATAAATTTACACAATTTGTAACGTGTTTCCAATTTTTTTTCGCGTATTATTTTATTCGAGCAAAAAGGGAGTAATACGGAAGAAAGCAGGATAATAGTAGGATAACTTACGGGTATTTGGCATGTCGATAGGATATATTCTAGTGCGAAGATACAGTAGCAGGTAGCGAATTTCCAAATAACAGGCATGAATATTTTATGCTGATAGGAGGTTGATAGGGGTTTCGTGGGAGTATCATAGAAGTATTTCCCACGAAACCCTAATGGAAATGTATTTTATATTGTGCGAAAAGGTATTTCTTCTCCTGTATATCCCTTGATTGTTGGTAGGAATATCAGCATCGCTTGCCCATCGTCAAGGCTTGTTCCATGGCTTTCGTTTGTTTGATTTCGCCGATTTGCCAAGCTCCCACGCCATAGATTACTCCTTTTTCTTTTGCCTCTTCCAGACAATCGGTAAAGCCCCGGAAGCCTTCGACGGTGCGTTCCATGGCGGGGATGCTCGTGTCGGCAGCTGTCACGATAAAGTAGAATTCCTTGTTACTGATTTCGGTGTAACGGGAACATGTCCGGTCTATCAGGGTTTTCATCTGGGCATCCATCGTGTAGAAATAGACGGGAGTGGCCATTACGATGACATCTGCGGCGATCATCTTTTCCAGAATTTCGGACATGTCATCCTTTTGCGGGCACGGCTTTCCCGCGTTACAGATGCCGCAGCCCGTGCAATAATGAATCGTCCGGTCTTTTAGAAATATCTTTTCTACTTGGTGTCCGGCCTCTTGTGCGCCTTGCATGAATTGGTCGCATAATAAGTCGGAGTTTCCGCCTTTCCGTGGGCTTCCGGATAAAATAAGTACTTTCTTGTTCATGTCGTTTTTGTTTTTTACAAAGATATGGAAAAATAGGGTGTCGGTTGTTATATATATTACGGGTATATATACCCTAATTACTGATTCCTGTTAATAATAAGGGGATGAGTGATGACATCTTGAAACGATTTCTTAGATTTGCATGGTTGATTAAGAGTTAATGAAACGATATGCGAGAAGTAATGGTTCAATATTTACAACACCGTCTGTTACGGTGGTTTGATGAGAATCAGCGGGTGTTCCCGTGGAGGGAAGCTCGTGCGACGAAGTATCAGCAGATCGTATCCGAGATTCTGTTGCAAAGGACGAAGGCGGAGACCGTGGCGAGATATTATGATACTTTTTTCTCGAAATATCCGGATTGGGAAGCTCTTTGCGGCGCAACGCTGGAGGAATTGGAAGAGGTGATGAGGCCGTTGGGATTATACCGGCATCGAGCGCGGAGGCTTTATAAGCTGACGGAAGATTTGCGTCGCAGGGGAGGGCAACTTCCGGGGGACGCGAACGAGTTGAGGGATTCCGGTTTCGTGGGTTTATACGTGACGAACGCTTTCGAGTTGTTTATATTGAGAAATCGTAAACCGTTGCTGGACGTGAATATGTCCCGTTTATTGAAGCGTTATTTTGAACCGGGTGATTTTATCGACGTGCGTTTTGATAAAGAAGTGCAGGAGTTGGCGAATGACATAATCGAGGTGCGGCGCTGCAAGGAGTTGAACTGGGCGATACTGGATTATGCCGCTATGGTATGCCGGAAAAGAAACCCGTTGTGCGGGGGGTGCGTGTTGAATAAGTATTGCAAGTATTACGCCCAGAGCCGGGAGAGGTCAGATCAGTCCGGTCGTGGTGAACACGAAGCAGGATAATGCCCCGAGTGATTTTTTTAGCTTCTCGATACCGAGTGCTTTCAATCTTTTCACGTTGGCGACGGTGACTTCCATTTGTTCGGCAATTTCCTCTTGTTTCAGTCCTTCCAGACTGAGCCGGATCACTTCTGCCATGCGGGGTGGCAGTTGTTCGATGGATTCATTCAAGAGGCGCAAGGCTTCTTCCTGTATGATATAGTTTAACGTGGACGATTCGTTTTCTTCCGTGAGATGTTTATAGCGTTCGTTTTCT
>NZ_CAUFYA010000033.1:0-59063 GCF_959596855.1 uncultured Butyricimonas sp. | reverse complement strand
AAATGATGAAAGAATCGACAAATCGGACAGATGAGAATAATTTGCAACTTGTGAACCTGTAACTTGCAACTCGCCGCGGGCGAAACAAGGTTAAGGTATCTTAATTAAGAATTTCTTAATATAGAGTTGGCAAGGATATTGCTAATATTGTAGTATCCAAACAAATTGAATAGTATTTACGTTTAATGAATAAAGGAGATAAAGATATGACCATGAAGAAATCATTAGCGAATTTAGGCTTGGGAGTCATTGGCGGTTGTCTCGCTTTCGTGGCGATAGACGCCTTCCATGGAGAGAGTGAAAATACGGTTCCGCGAATGGAGATTGCTTCTCCGGCGGCAGTGCGCCCCGTGGCGTTGACTTCCGAAGCTGCGCTTCCCGTGGGAGGTGCCGGTAGCGTCGATCTGAGGGAGGCTGCCAAAAAGACAGTTCCGGCTGTTGTTCATGTCAAAACGGTACAAATGGGACGAGAATATATAGGCAATCCTTTCTGGGATTTTATATACGGGAACGCACCGCGTACACGCGAGGCTCCCCAGAGAATGGGTATAGGTTCGGGTGTAATCGTTTCGGCAGACGGGTATATTATCACGAACAATCACGTGATTGATAATAGCGATAAGATTGTAGTGACCTTGAATGATAAAAAGGAGTACGAGGCACAGGTTGTCGGTACCGATCCGAACACGGATATCGCTTTGTTGAAAGTCGAGGCAACCGGATTGCCTTACCTCGAGTACGCCAATTCGGACGACGTAGAGTTGGGCGAATGGGTGCTGGCGGTAGGTAACCCGTATAATCTGACTTCAACCGTTACGGCGGGTATTATCAGTGCCAAGGCGAGAGAGTTGGGTATCAATCGAAACCGGATGAGCCTCGAATCATTCTTGCAGACGGATGCTGCCGTGAACCCGGGTAATAGCGGGGGGGCGTTGGTGAATGCCAAGGGGGAACTGATCGGTATCAATACGGCGATAGAATCGCCCACGGGTTCCTATTCCGGGTACGCTTTCGCGGTGCCCTCGAATATAGCGAGAAAGATAGTGGGTGACTTGAAAGATTTCGGTACGGTACAACGGGCTATGCTGGGAATTTCAATGCCGAACGAGGAATTGTCACCTTCCGTGGCGAAGAAGTTGGGTATAGAGGAAACGAGCGGTATTTACGTTTTCGAGGCAATCCCTGACGGGGCAGCTGCTAAAGCCGGGATGAAGAAAGGTGACGTGATTAAGGCTATTAATGGTATCGAGGTGAAGACTCGTCCGGAATTTCAGGGACAGTTGGCTAAATACCACCCGGGAGCCACGGTGAAAGTTACCGTGAGTCGGGGAGGCAAGTTGAAGGACTTTGACGTGGTATTGCAGAACACGTATGGCGATGTATCTCTCGTGGATAAGAACTACACGGGTATTTTGGGTGCAACTGTCGAACCGCTGAGCCGTGAAACGCGTTACCGTTACGGTTTGAACGGCGGCGTGCAGATTACCGATATCAAGAACGGTCCGTTTAAAGCGATCGGGCTGGATAAAGGGTATATTATCCTGAAAATTAATAACACGGTTATTTATGATAAGGATGACTTGGTACGGGCACTTAAAACGGCCGAAAACGAGGGTGTTCTTGTGACAACTGTTTCGCCGAGAGGACGCATCGAGTACTATGCTTTACCGCCACAAGATTAAAAAAAGTTAATAATAGGAAGGTGTCGATTTTAACATATTGGTATATGGATAAATTGTTCTACCTTTGCGACATATTTGGGGGAGAATTTAAGAACGACTATGAGACAGCTAAAGATAACGAAATCTATAACGAACAGAGAGAGTGCTTCTCTCGACAAGTACTTGCAGGAGATTGGTAAGGAGGATTTGATTACCGTGGAGGAAGAAGTTGAGTTAGCTCAACGAATCCGCAAGGGTGATCAGAGAGCGTTGGAGAAATTGACGAGGGCGAACTTGAGGTTCGTGGTTTCCGTTGCAAAACAGTACCAGAATCAAGGGTTGAGTTTGCCTGACCTTATCAACGAGGGGAACTTAGGTTTAATCAAAGCAGCTGAGAAATTTGATGAGACGAGGGGATTTAAATTTATCTCCTATGCCGTATGGTGGATTCGTCAGTCTATTTTGCAAGCGTTAGCGGAACAATCGCGTATTGTACGTCTGCCGTTGAACCAAGTAGGCTCACTGAACAAGATCAACAAGGCATTTTCCCGCTTCGAGCAGGAACATGAACGCCGTCCGTCGCCGGAAGAGTTGGCGGAGACATTGGATTTGCCGGCAGAGAAGGTGGCAGATACCCTACGTGTTTCCGGACGCCATATTTCCGTGGACGCTCCTTTCGTGGAAGGAGAGGACAACAGTTTGCTCGACGTGCTGGTAAACGACGACTCGCCTGTTGCCGACAAAACGTTGATCAACGAATCTCTATCCACTGAAGTGGAACGTGCTTTAGCAACGTTGACTGAACGTGAACGCGATATTATCCGTCTTTTCTTCGGTATCAACTGCCAAGAGATGACTTTGGAGGAAATCGGCGAGAAGTTCGGTTTAACCCGCGAACGTGTTCGCCAGATTAAAGAAAAGGCTATCCGCCGCTTGAGACATTCGTCAAGAAGTAAATTACTGAAAACTTATCTGGGATAAAAGAAAGGTATCCTTTTTTTAGACAAGTTTATAAAAGCATAAAAAAGCCATTCGGGAAGTAAAATCCGGATGGCTTTTTTCATTCTCATAGACTTCTGTAATTTTTTTCTTAACTTTGGAGAATCAATTAAAACTAGAAGAATTATGAAGAAATCATTTTTATTTTTGGCAGATGGATTTGAGGAAGTGGAAGCACTTGGAACGGTAGATGTATTGCGTCGGGGGACGGTAGAGGTAAAGACGGTTTCGATTTCCGGGAAGAAAGAAGTAACGGGAGCGCATGGGGTTCCTGTAGTTGCCGATCTTTTGATAGATGAGGTGAAGGAGGAAGAGGCTGAATTTTTGATTTGTCCGGGAGGGATGCCGGGTGCGAAGAATCTGGGTGACTGTCTGGCTTTAGTGCAATTGATACAAAAGCATTTTGATAAAGGGGGATACGTGGCTGCAATCTGTGCCGCTCCGGCTTTGGTGTTGAGTAAGATCAAAATGGACAGGAAACGGCAGATGACTTGTTACCCGGGATTCGAGGAGTATTTGCCGGAGGCGGATATACAACCTCATGGAGTGGTTGTGGACGGAAACCTGATTACAGGCAGAGGTCCGGCGTATACCTTTAAATTCGGTTTGGCAATCCTTGAACAATTGACTTCGAAGAAAGTCGCGGAGGATGTGGCTGCCGGAATGTTACTTGACTAGATGAAGTATTTTATACTTTTCGGGATATGCTGTTTATTTGCCCTGCAAGGGGTGGGACAGGGAACAACACTTGGAACCCGGATCGCACCACCTTCGGGGTATACCAGAATAAACGCGGGGGAAGATTCTTTCGGGGCTTATCTGAGGAATCTTCCTTTGCGTCCTCGTGGAACCAAGGTCCGTTATTTTGATGGGCGGGAAAAACGGGACACGGGGGTATACTGTGCCGTGGTCGATATGGAGATTGGCAAGCGGAATTTGCAGCAATGTGCGGATGCCGTGATTCGTTTACGGGCGGAATATCTTTACAAGCAAAAAGCGTATGATAAGATACATTTCAATTTCACGAACGGTTTCCGTGCGGACTATACCAAGTGGGCGGAAGGATATCGGATAAGCGTGAAAGGAAATCAGGTTTCGTGGTACAAGGCGAAAGAAAAGGATTATTCTTACAAGACTTTCCGGGCTTATCTGGATATCGTGTTTGCTTATGCCGGAACATTATCTCTTTCCAAGGAATTGCAGCCCGTACCGGTTTCTTCCATGCGGATCGGGGATGTTCTTATTCAAGGTGGTTCGCCCGGTCATGCCGTGGTTGTGGTGGATATGGCAGAAAACCCTTCTACCGGGGAAAAGCTGTATTTGTTGGCACAAAGTTATATGCCGGCACAAGATATACAGGTATTGAAGAACCCGGGAGAACCCAAAATCTCACCTTGGTATTCTTTGAAATCCACGGGGAATATCATCACTCCCGAGTGGGGATTCACGTCTTCCGATTTGAAACGATTTAAGGAATAATGTGATTATATTTTTCAAAAGCCCCCAATCCGAATAAGGAAAAATCATAGCGTATCGGGTCTATCGGGTCCAGTTCCCGAAGGCGGGCGGTAAGTTCTTCCACGGCTTTGCGGTCGTTCTGGTTGCGGGTGAGCAGACCGAGTTGACGACTGACGTTGCCGGTATGGAGATCCAGCGGGATGAGTAGGGCAGAGGTGGGAATGTTTTTCCATAACCCGAAGTCGACTTCCCCGTCGCGACGAACCATCCAGCGCAGGAACATGTTTACTCTTTTGGCGGCGGAACCTTTGTCCACGTTGGCAATATGGCGTAGTACACGTGGTTCGGCGGGGAGAGAGGTAAAGACGGTATGCCATTCCCGCAAAACGTCGAACATATCCCCGTGTTTCCGGTAGGCTTCCGTGAAGACGTTCTCCAGTCCCCCGCGGTTACGATAGATGTTGGCAAGAGATTGAAGAAAATAGACACAATCATAGCTGTTGAACGTGCGATGTTTGAAGTTACGGAATCGTTCGTAATCAGCGGCGTCGGCGTGCATCACGAAATCGTACGGGGCGTAGTCCATGAGTTGCATGAGTTCCTTGCATTTCTTGATAATCGTGGGGCGTTGTCCCCATGCGAGAGAGGCGGCAAGGAAGCCCGCTATTTCAATATCTTCTTTCTCTTCAAAGCATTTGGGAATCTGGATCGGGTCAGTCTCGATAAAAAATTCCGACTTGTTGTATTCTACGTATTTTTCGTCCAGTAACTGTTTTAATTCCTTGGAAAACATAATCATCAATCGTAAATCGTAAATCTAAAATTTCCCGGCTCTCAGCATCTCCCTTTTTCCCGGTGGTCCCGGAAGACGTTTCAAGCTGAACCCGACTTCCCGTAAGGCTTGTTTAACGATTCCTTTCACGCAATATGTCACCAGAATCCCGTTAGGTTTAAGAGCTTGATAGAATTTGGACAGGATATCCGCGCTCCACAAATGAGGTTGGACATCCGGCGCGAAAGCATCAAAAAATACGATATCGAATTGTTCGGTGAAACAGACATTTGAAAAGTCGGCCTCGTGTTTATGCAACGTGAAGTAAGGGGTGATTTCAACTTCTTTTTCCCAAGGGGAGCTATGTATCTCTTTGAATAAGGATGCATCTTCCGCGGGGAAAAAAGTCGTGTAGTTCAAATTAGCCAGTTCTTCTTCGGTTAGCGGGTATTTTTCGAAGCTGTGGAACACGACATTCCGTTGGTTATCCTTTGCGTTCAGCAGGGTTAAAAAAGCATTTAACCCGGTACCGAACCCTGCTTCAAGGATGTGGATGCTGTTTTGCCCGTAATACTCGATTCCGGCTTGGATAAAAATATGGCGGGATTCTTGTATCGCGCCGTGGACGGAATGGTAGTGTTCATTCAGTTCCGGTACGTGTAACGTGGTACTCCCGTCTTCCGTTGTGATAATCTCACGGTGCATCATCAGCACAATTCCTGACGTAATAGGTTAGCAAATTCGACGATATCGTTTTCCGTAGTGTCGAACGAGCATACCCATCTCACTTCGGCGGCATCTTCATCCCAAACGTAGAAGAAACATTCGTCTTGCAGTTTTTGGATTTTATCTCTTGGGATAATGGCAAATACTTCGTTGGCTTCCACTTTTTGAGTAAGGGTCACGGAAGGTATTTGTTCCGCCGCGTTTGCGAGGTTCTTGGCCATGGCATTGGAGTGGGCAGCGGCTTTCAACCAAAGGTCATTTTTCAGCACGGCAGAAAATTGTGCGGCGATGAATCTCGTTTTGGAATGCAGTTGCATCAATTGCTTGCGGATATACTTCACCTCTTTCGATATTCGTGTGTTGAAGAAAATCACCGCCTCCCCGAACATCATCCCGTTTTTCGTGCCCCCGAAACTCATGACGTCGATACCGACTTCTTTTGTTATGCTTGCCGGGGAACATCCCAAGTGAGCGATGGCATTTGCCACGCGTGCCCCGTCCATGTGGACGTACATGTCGTGGGCGTGAGCGAAGTCACATATCTCTTTTAATTCGTCACGCGAATAAACGGTTCCTAATTCCGTGCATTGCGTGAGTGAAATCACTTTGGGTTGCACGTGATGTTGGTCACCGAAGTGGTGCATGTGGTTCTGGATTAACCCGACATTCAATTTCCCGTCGAACGTGGGCACGGTCAGTAATTTGCTTCCTGTTTGTTTTTCGATAGCCCCGCATTCGTCCACGTTGATATGTGCTGTTTCGGCACAGATGATGGCGTTGTATGAATGCGTGAAGGCGGACAGGCTCAAGATGTTTGCCCCGGTACCGTTGTACACGAAATATACATCGATGTCTTCCCCGAATATCTCTTTGAAATCGGCAACAGCCTTTTCCGTGTAAGAGTCTTCTCCATAGGAGTGAGCGTGCCCGTAGGCGGATTCTTCCAGTGCTTTGAAAACCTCCGGTAGTACACCTGAAAAGTTGTCGCTACCGAAACCTCTAATACCCATAATTGAACTAATTTATTTATAATTGTTTGGACAAAAATAGTGATTATTTATATTATCGGGAAATAAAATGAGGCTATCTCATTTTTATTTGAGATAGCCTCTGTTATTTTGAATATTGATTGTCTTATCCCAAGAACGATAACAGGATACCGGCGGCAACGGCAGAACCGATAACTCCCGCCACGTTTGGTCCCATGGCATGCATCAGCAGGAAGTTGCCGGGGTTGGCTTCTTGTCCCACGTTTTGTGACACGCGGGCTGCCATCGGAACGGCAGAAACTCCGGCTGAGCCGATCAACGGGTTAATCTTGTTTTTGGTAAACAAGTTCATGAATTTTGCCAGTAATACGCCACCGGCACTACCCATGCTGAACGCCAAAATACCGATTACCAGAATTGCTAACGTCTGGAAATTCAAGAATGCCGCCGCAGTAGTAGTCGCTCCCACGGAAATACCGAGGAATATGGTAGTGATATTCATTAACTCGTTTTGAACGGTTTTACTCAATCGATCCACGACACCGCTTTCACGCATCAGGTTACCCAACATCAAACAACCGATTAGCGGGGCTGCCGATGGCAATAACAAGGACACGAAAATAGTTACCACGATAGGGAACACGATTTTCTCTTTCTTGGAAACTTTACGCAATTGTTTCATCACGATTTCCCGTTCCTTTTGAGTTGTCAACGCTCTCATGATGGGTGGTTGAATCACGGGTACCAGTGCCATGTACGAGTAGGCCGCAACCGCGATAGGACCGAGCAGGCCCGGTGCCAGTTTCGAGGTCAGGTAAATTGCCGTCGGTCCGTCAGCACCCCCGATAATCCCGATGGAACCTGCTTCCGCGTAAGTGAATCCTAACGCGATAGCACCCAAGAAGGTAGCGAAGATACCGATCTGCGCGGCTGCCCCCAGAAGAAAACTTTTCGGGTTTGCCAACAGCGGACCGAAATCGGTCATGGCACCTACGCCGATAAAAATAATACAGGGATATATGCCTAACTTAACACCTATATAGATGTAGTCCAATAGCCCGACATTGTTAGCGTCCGCGAAATTTGCCCAATGTATATGCCCACCGTCGAAAAGTTCCGGGTGATACAACCCGGCTCCGGGTAGGTTGGTCAGCAACATACCGAAGGCTATAGGTAATAATAACAAAGGCTCGAATTTTTTCACGATAGCCAAGTAAAACAGTACACATGACACCAGTATCATGACGATACAAAGCCAATTACCGTTTGACAAGTGTGCGAAACCCGTGTCATTTATAAACTTCATTACCTTTTCTCCCATATCAATCTCTTCCGCGCTCGCGCTAAACGGAAGAATGAATAACCCGAGTAATGTCGCTATGCTTAAAAGATATTTCTTTAATTGTTTCATTGTTAACAAGTTTACGATGAATTAAGCCAAATCAACAAGCGAATCCTCTTGGGAAACAGACTGTCCGACAGTCACATGGATAGCCTTCACCTGTCCATCGTTGTTAGCCATGATGTTGTTTTCCATCTTCATCGCTTCCATCACGAGTAAAGTATCACCGCGTTTCACGCGGTCGCCTACTTTCACGTTAATGGCAGAAATCGTACCGGGAAGCGGGGCTTTGATTGAAGTTTTGTTAGATGAAGTGTTGGAGGATGAATGATGTACCAGCGTGGCGGCAGGGATGGCTGCAGCCTTACGAGCAACGGGTGTTGACGTTGTGTTTTTGCTCTCGTAAAGTACATCATATGAAATCCCGTTTACCTCAACAGTAGCCTTGTTATGATCTGTTACGCTCACGGTGACATCGAAATTATTCTCGTCTATAGTGATTTTAAATTTGTTCATAATCTTTAATTGTTACTTGGTAAGATTTCTCATGCTATAAATTTTAGAACTCCACGGGGAATAGCGTCTTTCTACCTCCTGTATCGTGATGACGTGGGGTTCTTCATCATGCGAGTCAAAGTACAGGTGCATTGCCATGGCAATGGCAGCCTGTTCATGTGGCGTCGGATGAGCATCGGTTGTTACCGCGGGTGCCGTAACACTGGGTTGGGGTTTCACTTGGTCTTCCAAACGATCCGTGATTTTTGTTTGTAAATTAATGATCCAAATCAAAATAACCAACAACAAAAACACGGTACCCATCCCTATCCCGGTAACGAGGAGCGCGTAGCCCCAATTGATAGCTAACATGGTCATATCTTAAATTATAAAGGTATATTAGAATGTTTCTTCATCGGGTTGGTAACACGTTTGGTCTGTAATGACTGGAAGGCTCTAATCACGCGGAAGCGAGTGTTACGCGGCTCGATAATATCATCAATATACCCGTAAGAAGCAGCCTTGTACGGGTTGGCAAATGCCGTGTTGTACTCTTCTTCTTTTGTCGCGATGAATTTGGCTTTCTCTTCGGCGTCAGTGATAGCCGCCAACTCCTTACCGTACAACACCTCGATAGCACCCTTGGCTCCCATAACGGCGATTTGTGCCGTCGGCCAAGCGTAGTTGAAGTCACCTCGCAATTGCTTGCATGACATCACGTCGTGAGCCCCACCGTAAGATTTACGCAAAGTCACGGTTACTTTAGGAACGGTAGCTTCCCCGTAAGCGAACATCAGTTTCGCGCCGTGAGTGATGATTCCACCATACTCTTGCACGCGTCCGGGCAAGAATCCCGGCACGTCAACCAACGTTAATACAGGAATATTGAAACAGTCGCAGAAACGCACGAAACGTGCAGCCTTGCGTGATGATTCTATATCAAGCACCCCGGCATAGAAGTTCGGTTGATTGGCGATAACCCCGACAGAACGTCCTCCCATGCGGCAGAAACCGACAATAATATTGCGGGCATAACGTTTGTGTACTTCAAGGAATTTGCCGTTATCCACGATAGCCTCGATAACCTCCATCATGTTGTACGGGTGGTTCGGGTTGTCCGGTATCAAGCTGTTCAGCTTGTCTTCCAAACGGTCGATAGGATCATTGCATATCACCATGGGAGCCTCTTCCAAGTTGTTGGAAGGTAAATAAGACAATAAATCGCGAATAGTAGCGATCCCTTCTTCTTCGTTCTCCGCCAAGAAGTGAGAAACACCGGATTTGGTAGAATGAACTTCAGCACCTCCCAGTTCTTCCGTACTGATGTCTTCTCCCGTTACGGTTTTTACTACTTTAGGTCCGGTCACGAACATGTAGGACGATTGATCGGTCATCAGGATGAAGTCCGTCAACGCGGGAGAATACACCGCACCTCCGGCGCAAGGACCGAAAATGGCGGATATCTGGGGAATTACTCCCGAGGCCAAAATATTGCGTTCAAAAATTTCAGCATACCCGGCCAAAGAGTTTACCCCCTCTTGAATACGGGCTCCGCCGGAATCGTTCAACCCGATAATCGGGGCTCCCACGGTCATGGCTTTATCCATAACCTTACAGATTTTTTGTGCCAACATTTCGGAAAGGGCACCGCCGAATACCGTGAAATCTTGGGCAAACACAAACACGAGGCGTCCGTCGATAGTACCTTGTCCGGTAACGACACCGTCGCCCAAGAATTTGGTTTTCTCCATGCCGAAGTTGTAACAACGGTGTGTTACGAACATGTCAAACTCCTCGAAACTATCTTCATCCAGCAACATGGCGATTCTTTCCCGCGCGGTATATTTCCCTTTTTTGTGTTGGGATTCGATACGCTTTTCACCCCCTCCAAGTTTTGCCTGAACTCGTAAGTCGATTAATTCTTTGACTTTATCTTGATTTGTCATATTGTCATGATTTATGTGAGGCCGTTCATTAAAATTATTTTGTTCCGCAAAGTTCAGTCAATACTCTGAACGTGGATTTCGGGTGAAGGAATCCGATTCTCAATCCTTCAGCACCCCCGCGCGGAGCTTTGTCGATCAGTTGACAGCCGGCGGCTTGAGCGTCATTTAATGCCGCTTGAACATCTTCTACTGCAAACGCGATGTGATGCATACCACCACCGTTTTTTTCCACGAATTTACCGATAGGACCCTCTGGGTCTGTAGATTCGAGTAATTCGATCTTAGTTTGTCCTACCTTGAAGAAAGCGGTTTTAACTTTTTGATCTTTTACTTCTTCGATAGCGTAACATTCCAATCCTAAAACGTTTTCATAATACGGGATTGCTTCATCTAAGCTGGCAACTGCGATGCCGATGTGTTCAATATGTGTCGGTTTCATAACAAAAAAAACATTAAAGTTATATATTATATTATAATCATTTAGCATATAATTGACGCAACTTCCGCAAGGATATTCCTTGTTAAATAATTAAAGCGCGAAACTACTCATTGTTATTGCGATTTTCAAGTAAAAGCGATAAATAATTTCAAAAAAAAGGAGTTTATATTTGTTTTAAATAAAGAGGGGATAACCTATGTGGTCGAATTGCGTAAAACTTGTAGTTTTTTGAACGAATATTAGGGATAAATCTAAAATATTGAAGTTATGAGCAAGCAAAAATTAGTAGTTTTTATTATCGCGATTATCGGTATGATCGCCACTTTTTTACCGTGGTACGAGATGGGAAATTCGGGTATGATTATGGGATACCGGACATCCGGTTGGTTCACGTTTATTATGTTCGCTTTGGCATTCCTGTTCGGGCTGCGCGGAAAGCAAAAAAACGATATGACCGGGGGATTGTTATATTTGGCTTCGATATTTTCCTTGCTTGCCGCTTTCGCGGTGATGTGGCAATTGATTGCTCTCGGGTTGAACAAGGAAGGAGCCCAGATGACTGTTGCCGGAAATATGATGGCACAACAGACACGGGTCCTTTACGGTGCTTATCAGGTATTGATCGCCGGAATATGTTTGCCGTTCGGGGCATTTTTGTTCAGGAATAAAAAAGTGGCACGTTAAATTGATTTTAAATACAGCTACCCGTGGGGCGAAGTCTTATACTTGATTGTGCAATGTACTACCCATGATTATAGGGTATATCTCATATAAGTGGTTCTTTAAATATACTTTATAGGGTAAATCTTCTATTATACTCCCATGAAACTTCCATCTATACTCTATCGCGATAAAAAATGGATGGTGTTTTATTTGGAATTGTATGAAATTTGTGGTATGAAAAGTACCTGTTGTATTTATTCACGATAATTATTCGGGATTGTAATTCCTTGTGTACACACCGAGTCTTGAAGATATACTCCCTCGGTTTACGACAAATGAGAATATCAATAGATTCAGGGATTTAAAAGATTGCCGAACGGGTAATTAAATTTTAAATTTAAAATCTAAAATTAGTAGGTTGTGACATTGAAAAAAAATTTCTACCTTGTCAACTCGTTTTTGCAGGAAAAAATTAATAATTAAATAATACAGATATGTTTGATAAAAACGTGTATATCAATAGAAGAAAGAGACTTATCGAGAAGATGAGCGGTGGTTTAGTGTTAATACTCGGCAACGAGGAAGCGCCGGCAAATTATCCGTCGAACACGTATAAATTTCGTCAGGATAGTTCTTTCCTTTATTTCTTCGGTTTGAATCACCCGGGGTTTGCCGGGTTGATGGACGTGGATTCCGGGGAAACCTGTCTGTTCGGGAATGACGTGGATATGGACGACATCATCTGGATGGGACCGCAACCGAGCGTGAAGGAACTGGCCGCCGGAGTCGGCGTCACTCAATCGGCTCCTTTCGCTAAATTGGCTGATGTGCTGAAGGAAGCGATCGGGAAAGGTCGTAAAATTCATTTCCTGCCGCCTTATCGCTATCATAATATGTTGTTGCTCGAGGATTTGTTGGGCATCAATCATTCTCTATTGAAAAGTTACGCGTCGTTGGAATTGATCAAGGCTGTCGTGTCTTTGCGTTCCGTGAAGGAAGAGTGCGAGATAGAGCAGATAAATCTGGCCTGTAACATCGGTTACGAGATGCACGTCGCTGCCATGAAACACGCTTTGGCGGGACAGAAAGAGCAGTATATCGCCGGGTTGATCGAGGGAATTGCCGCTTCGTACGGGAGTATGGTTTCTTTCCCCGTGATTCTTTCCCAGAATGGCGAAACGTTGCACAATCACGATCATAGTAAAACGTTGACCGTGGGACGGATGATGCTGACGGATGCCGGCGCGGAGAACAACATGAATTATTGTTCGGACTTTACGCGTACGGTTCCCGTGGGTGGCAGATTTGACCAACGGCAGAAGGACGTGTACAATATCGTGTTGGCTTGTAACAACAAAGCGATGGAAATTGCCCGTCCGGGAGTAACTTACCAACACGTGCATCTTGAAGTTTGTAAAGTGTTGGCTCAAGGTTTGAAGGATTTGGGATTGATGAAGGGTGACGTGAATGCCGCTGTTGCCGCGGGGGCGCACGCTTTGTTTATGCCCCACGGTTTGGGACACATGATGGGATTGGATGTTCATGACATGGAAGATTTGGGACAGATTTATGTCGGGTACGATGATGTAACCCGTCCGATTGACCAGTTCGGTACTTCTTCTTTGCGCATGGGACGGGAGTTGCAACCGGGATTCGTGGTAACGGACGAGCCGGGGTGTTATTTTATTCCCGCTTTGATAGACCAATGGAGAGAACAGGGATTGCATCAAGAGTTCCTCGTGTATGATAAGATCGAAACGTATAAAGATTTCGGCGGTATCCGTTTGGAGGATGATATTCTGATCACGAAGGACGGGTGCAAATGCATGGGTGACCGTCGTGCCCCGATCACGGTAGAGGAAGTTGAGAACACGATTAATGGGTAATGGATAAAAAAGTAAGATAATGAGATTTGTAGTATCAAGTAGTAGTTTTTTGACGAGGTTGCAGGCGGTGAGCAAGGTGATTAGTGGAAAGCCCGCGCAACCGATTTTGGATAATATTTTATTGGTCGCTAAAGACGATACGCTTTACGCGACGGCTTCCGACAAGGAAACCACGATGGAGGCGAAGGTGGAGTTGGAGAATCTGGAAACCCCGGGGAGTATCACTATTCCTGCCAAGTTGTTGCTGGATATCTTAAAAGAGTTCCCCGAACAACCTTTGACGTTCGATATTAATACCGGAACGAACGAGGTGAAGATTATCTCGGACAAAGGAGAATTTTCAGTTCCGGGCGAGAGTGCCGAGGATTACCCGGTGCAGTCTGCCATGAGCGAGGGGGTGACCTCGATTAATACCAATTGCGGTATGTTGCTGGAGGGTATTACCCGCACGGTTTTCGCCACCGCTAATGATGACCTGCGTCCGGTGATGAATTGTATTCTGGTCGAGATGAACGCGGATAATTTCACGTTCGTGGCTTCGGACGCTCACAAGCTGGTACGTTACAAACGGTTTGACGCCAAGACGGACGGGGATCAATTCTCTTTGATATTGCCGAAGAAACCGTCTTTGCTGTTGAAGAATATCTTGCCGAAGGACGAGAGTGAATTGCAATTGCAGTTCAACGAGAAGATGGCTTGCTGCACGTTCGGGAATTACAAGATGGTTTGTACGCTGGTAGAGGGACGTTTCCCGAACTACAATTCCGTGATCCCGCAGAATAACCCGAAGAAGATTATTATCGAGAAGAAAGAGTTGTATAATTCGTTGAGACGGGTATCCGTGATGGCTAATCAGGCAAGCAATCTCGTGAAGTTGGATTTGAGTAACAACACGATCGTGATTTCCGCGCAGGATGTGGATTACGCTATGTCCGGACACGAGACGATCACTTGCCAGTACGAGGGCGACGAGATGGCTATCGGCTTTAAATCTCCTTTCGTGCAGGAAATCCTGTCCAATTTGAACACGGAGTCTTTGGTACTTGAATTGTCCGATCCGAGTCGTCCCGGTTTGTTCTTGCCTTACGAGAATGATAACGAGAACGAGGATTTGTTGATGTTGTTGATGCCGATGATGGTTTAATAATTTTAGATTTTAGATTTTAGATTTTAGATTTCCCCTTGTGCGGGCTTGCGCTTTGGACGTTGTGGTGAGATTTATAATCTGAAATCTTAAATTTTAAATCAAAAATTGATAACTTGGAATTAAAATTGAATAACCCGATCGTGTTCTTTGATTTGGAAACGACGGGTATTAATATCGCGAAGGACAGGATCGTGGAGATTTCTGTTCTGAAAGTGATGCCGAACGGGAAAGAGGAGCAGAAGACGGTACGCGTGAACCCGGGGATGCACATTCCGGAACAGGCTTCAGCTATTCACGGGATATATGACGAGGACGTGAAGGATTGCCCGACATTTAAGGAGATTGCCAAGGATTTGGCTCGCTTTATCGAGGGGTGTGATTTGGGTGGATACAATTCAAATCGTTTTGATATTCCTTTGTTGGCGGAGGAGTTCTTGCGTGTGGACGTGGATTTCGATATGCGGAAACGCAAGTTCGTTGACGTGCAGACAATTTTCCACAAGATGGAACAGCGTACGTTGAGTGCGGCATACCGTTTCTATTGCGATAAAAATTTGGACGACGCGCATACGGCTGCCGCCGATACGACAGCTACTTACGAGGTGTTGAAAGCCCAGTTGGACCGGTATCAGGACACGTTGGAGAATGATATCGCTTTCTTGAGTAAGTTTTCGACGCAGAATAACACGGCGGATTTTGCCGGGTTTATCGTGTATAACGAGGATGGGGTAGAGGTCTTTAATTTCGGTAAAAATAAAGGCGTACCCGTGGTTCAAGTCTTGAAAGAGCAACCCGGTTATTTCGCGTGGATGCTGAACGGGGAGTTTCCGTTGTACACGAAAAAGATTCTGACGGAGATTCGGTTGAGGACGGCGGGGTTGGTGAAGTAATGTCCATATAATTATTAGTATAAAAAAGAAGGCTATTTTTATAGTCTTCTTTTTTTTGGGGCAGGGCTATTTTTATTGTATTTGCGGTTCTCGTGAAATAGTCGTGTTGCTTGATGAACCTTGTCCGCTTTTTTCCGTATATGTGTCAGGTAAAGTGATTAATAGGTGGGGTTAGATTGTGGGGTTGGGGATTTTGGCATAATCCTTGCTGTATAGCCTATTGTTGGAATGATTTATAATTAAATAGTCAATGGATTTATGAGATTTACATGGATGGTTTGCATGATACCTGCTTTTTTGTGGGCGGGGTGTAAAGGGAAAAAGGAGACGTATCAGGATATTGTTCGTCCCGTGAGAGTTGTGAACGTGGAGTCGTTGGGGGCGATTAATAAGTTGTACACGGGAGTGGTGGAAGCCGAGGAATATAGTAATCTGGCATTTAAGTTATCGGGGCCGCTGGTGGCAATGAACGTGGACGAGGGGCAGAAGGTGAAGAAAGGACAAGTGATTGCCGCGGTAGACCCGTTGGATTACAAGTTGCAATACGAGGCGAATAAGGCGGCTTATTTGACGGCAAAATCCCAGTTGGAGCGGAACAAGAGGTTGTTGTCCATGCAGGCTATTTCCAAGCAGGAATACGAGATCGCGGAAGCGAATTATATAAAAGGGAAGTCCGCTTACGAGACTTCTGCCAATACATTAGAGGATACCAAATTGCGGGCTCCTTTTGACGGGTTCGTGGAGAAGAAGTTCGTGGAGAATTACCAGAAAGTGATGCCCGGCGAGTCGATTATCAAGCTGGTGAACCCGAATAAGTTGGCAGTAGGTTTTACATTGCCGGAAACGAGTGTCGATTTGACTCGCACGCCGATGACGGTAACCGTGGAGTTTGACACGTACAAGGGGATTTGGTTCAAGGCGAAGGTGAAGGAATTTATAGACGCTTCTCCCGACGGGACGGGTATTCCCGTGAAACTGGTGATTGATGACAGTCGTTTTTCTCGTGACATTCATAATATTTATCCCGGTTTCTCTTGCAAGGTGAACTTGAAGATCGAAACGGCGGAGGGCGATGGTTATATCGTGCCGATGAGTGCGTTGTTCAAGAATCCGACGACGAACGCGACTTCCGTGTGGGTGTATGATCCTAAAACCGAAACGGTGAAGAGCAAGACGGTTGAGATCGGACAATTGTTCGGGAGTGACAAGATAATGGTACAGAAGGGACTCGCGAACGAGGATATTATTGTCGTTGCCGGGGTGAATTATATCACGGAAGGACAGAAAGTAAAGCTGTTAAAATAAAGGGAAGTTATGAATATAGCAAGATATTCGCTGGATAACACGAAAGTGATTTATTTCTTTTTGGCTATTTTGTTGGTCGGGGGAGTGCTTTCCTTTGATTTGTTGGGCAAGAAGGAAGATTCGCCTTTCGTGATAAAGACGGCAGTTATTATAACGAAATACCCGGGGGCGACGCCTGCCGAGGTGGAACAATTAATCACGGAGCCTATCGAGCGGGAAATACAGTCGATGCGGCGGGTGAAGAAGATTAAATCGGATTCTTATTACGGGATGTCGAAGATTCAGATTGAATTGAATCCGGCAACCCCACCGGACGAGATGCCGCAGATGTGGGACGAGTTGCGGCGCAAGGTGTTGAATATTCAACCGGCTTTGCCGCAAGGGGCATCGACGATCAGCGTTTCGGACGATTTCGGTGACGTGTTTGGTATTTATTACGGGTTGACTGCCGCGGAAGGATTTTCTTATCACGATTTGAGGGAGTGGGGGCAGAAGTTGAAAACTCAACTGGTGTCGGTTGACGGGGTGCAGAAAGTCGCCTTGTACGGGGAGCAGACGGAAGTGGTAAACGTGTATATCACGATGTCGAAGTTGGCGAACTCGGGAGTGGATCTGAACTCGTTGATGCAGACGATCAAGTCGCAAAATTCATTGATAAACACGGGCGAGAAGCGCGCGGGAAATCTGGAATTGAAGATATTGGCGGACGGGACGTACAAGACATTGGATGATATCCGCAACCAGTTGATTGTGACACAAACGGGACAACAGGTGCGGTTGGGGGATATTACCACGATCGAGAAGGGATATCTCGATCCGCCGGGTAGCCTTATGCGGGTTAATGGAAAGCGGGCTATCGGGATTGGTGTTTCGACTGATCCGGAGCGGGATGTGGTGAAGACGGGGGATAAGGTGAAAGAACGTTTGAGCCAGTTGGAAGAGTTGATGCCCGTGGGAATAGAACTGGTGACGCTTTACCCGGAAAACGAGATCGCGCGGGAGGCGAATAACGGGTTCCTGTTGAATCTGGTGGAATCTGTCGTGATCGTGATTTTTATTATTTTGTTGGTGATGGGGTCCCGTGCCGGATTGTTGATCGGTTCCTCGTTGATCTTTTCTATCGGGGGCACGATGCTGATCATGCAGTTTATGGGTGTCGGGTTGAACCGGACGTCGTTGGCGGCATTTATTATCGCGATGGGTATGTTGGTGGACAACGCTATCGTGGTGACGGATAATGCCCAGATACTAATCAAGAAAGGGATGCGACGGCGGGACGCGTTGATACGGGGGGCTACTGTCCCGCAATGGGGATTGTTGGGTGCCACGTTGATTGCCATATTTTCATTCTTGCCTTTGTATTTGGCTCCTTCTTCGGTGGCGGAGATGGTGAAGCCGTTGTTTATCGTGTTGGCGATATCCCTGTCCTTGAGTTGGATTCTGGCATTGACGCAGACGACGGTTTTCGGTAATTTTATTTTGAAAGAAAATTCCGGGGGCGAGGGGAAAGACCCGTATGACACGAAGTTTTATAACAGATTCGTGTCCGTGTTGCGGGGCTTGATTCGTTACAAGGTGGTGACGATCGTGTCGGTTGTCTGTTTGTTTCTGGCTTCGATGTATATCATGGGGGTGATGCCGCAGAATTTCTTCCCGAGTATGGATAAACCTTATTTCCGCGCGGATTGTTTCCTGCCGGAAGGTTTCAGTATCCGGGAGTCCGAGAAGATGATGTCGGATATCGAATCTTACTTGATGAAGCAGGAGGAAGTGACGAATGTTTCCGTGACGATCGGGGGGTCGCCGTTGCGGTATTATCTGGCAAGTACTTCTTTCGGTCCGAAAGCGAATTTCGGCAACTTGTTGATCGAGGTGGAGAAAAAAGAGCAATCCCCGGTGGTTGAAGCGCGGTTGAATACTTACGTGCGGGAGAATTACCCGGATATGCTGATCCGTTCCTCGTTGTTCAAGTTGTCGCCGGCGGTGGAAGCGGCTATCGAGATAGGGTTTATCGGGGAGAATATAGATACACTGGCAGCATTGACGGAGCGGGCAATGGGCATGATGCGGGAATGTGACATGGTGACGGATGTACGCGGTAGCTGGGGAAATAAAGTGCCCGTGTGGGAGCCTGCCTATTCGCAGGAACGGGGACAACGTTTGGGTATTACCCGTCAATCCGTGGCTTATGCTTTGAAAATAGCGACGAACGGGTTGGCTCTCGGTGATTTCCGCGAGAAGGATTTGTTTATGCCTATCCTGTTGAAAGAGGACGGGTTCGATAGCAAGAATCTGGATAACATGAAGACCTTGCCCGTGTTTGCCACGCGGGGGTTCACGGTCCCTTTGGCACAAGTCGTGGATAGTTTTGCCTATAATTATCATTATAACGTGATTAAACGGTACAATCGCGACCGGGTGATGATGGCACAATGTGATCCGAAACGGGGAGCTAATGCGAAAGCCGCTTCCGCACAGGTATGGGATAAGGTGAAGAAGATGGATTTGCCGGAAGGGTACACGATGAAGATATTCGGGGAGGACGAGAGTCAGGCGGAATCCAACGAGGCGTTGGCAGCCAATATGCCGTTGACGTTTATACTGATGTTTATCGTGTTGCTGTTGCTTTTCAGGACTTACCGGAAACCGACGATTATTTTGTTGATGGTGCCGTTGATTTTTATCGGTGTCGTGTTCGGGCTTCTGGTGATGGGCAAGATGTTTGACTTCTTCGCTTTGCTGGGAGTGTTGGGATTGGTCGGAATGAATATCAAGAATGCGATTGTGCTGGTCGATCAGATCGGTATAGAGCAGGAGAACGGGTTGGCTCCGCTGGATGCGGTATTGCAAGCCACGAAGTCGAGAATCGTTCCGGTGGCAATGGCATCGGGGACAACGATATTGGGTATGTTGCCTTTGTTGTTTGACGCGATGTTCGGGGGAATGGCGGCTTGTATCATGGGCGGTTTGCTCGTGGCGAGTTTGTTGACGATTGTCGTTCTTCCGGTGACGTATTGTTTGATATTTAGAATTAAAGCCGATTAATTTTAGATTTGATGATTTTAGATTTTAGATTGATGAAAAAGATACTTTTAATAATAGGGGTTTTGCTGGTATTGGCGGGTGCGGTGACGGGACAGACGTTGACCGTGGAGCAATACCGGGCGAAGGTGTTGGAGTATAATCAGGATATAAAACAGGCGAAGGAGGCGGTGAATGCTGCCATGTTTGCTTTGAAAGGGATTAAGACGGGATTCTTTCCCAAGTTGCAGGTCGGGGGGAATTATTCGTACCAGATTGAAGACGTGGAGTTTATGCAGGGGGTGAATATGAAGCACGATAATTACACGGCGGAGGCTACGCTTTCGCAAAATGTGTATGCCGGAAGCGCGGTTCGGAAGCAGAAGGATGCGGCGGTTTTGCAGGAAGCGATAGCTCGTTTGGGCGAGGATTTGACCACGGATAATATTGTCTATGCTGCCGACGTGAATTACTGGACGGTGGCGGCGAACGAGAGCCAGTTTTATATAGCCCAAGAATTTGTGTTGATCGTGAACGAGTTGGATGGTATCGTGCAGAAGCGTTTTGACGAGGGGGCAATCAGTAAGACGGATTTGTTGATGGTGAAAACCCGTTTGAAGGAAGCCGAATTGCAATTGTCCACGGCGACGATGAATTACCGGATGGCGATGCAATCTTTGAAAATCATGATGGGTACGCCGTTGGAGGAAAACGTGGTGCTTGTGGATTCTATCCAGAAGCCCGTGATTGTGCCTGCCTTACAACCGTTGGATGTCGCTTTGCAGCGTCGGGCGGATTACCAGATCGCGACACAGAATCTGACTTTGGCACAGCAGCAGACGAAAATCATTCGTTCAAAATATTTACCTCAGTTTGCCGTGGGGCTGAAAGAATCGTGGGGAACCCCCATGATTAACGTGGACGGGAAAGAGAAATTCGCGACAACGGCTTTTGCCAAATTGAGTATGCCTGTCTTTAATTGGGGTGAAAAGCGTCAATATGTTCGTCAAAATAAAGCCGTGGAAACGAGCAAGGAGTTGGAGATAAGTAAGATGCAGGATCAGGTGAAGCAGGAGTTGGCTAACGCATGGGTGAAGCTCAACGAAACGTGGAAACGAGTGGAAATTGCCAATTCCACGCTGGAAATAGCCAAGGAGAATCTGAAATTGAACACGTTCAGTTATAACGAGGGGAAATTGCCGATATTGGATGTACTTTCTTCTCAAGCCACGTGGTTGCAGGCGTACACGAGTGTGGTTGCGGCAAATTACCAGTATAAGGTGGCTTACGCGGAGTACGTGAAGATATTGGGAGGGTATTGATTTATGATTTACGATTTACGATTTTGGATTTTAGATTTATGATTTGGTGATTCGGGGATTATTGATTTTGCGGACTTAAGGAATTGGGGCGTGTTTTGGCACGCCTCGATTTGTTTTGTAAAAATGTATAATAAGCGGGTAAATTTTCAAGCTTTTACGGGTATTTCTTCCAATAAATTGTATTTTTGCAGACTAATGGATATTAGTATTTAAAAGATTAGAGTGATATGACGATAGAGAAGATGCTTACTCAGCAAGTGCTGGAAGCCGTAAAGGCTTGTTACGGGGTTGAATTAACAGAAAAGGACGTTCAATTGCAGGAAACCCGCAAGGAGTTTGCCGGAGATTTGACGGTTGTTGTTTTTCCGTTTACCCGATATTCCAGAAAGTCGCCGGAAGAGACGGCGAAAGAGTTGGGAGAGTATTTGAAACAAAATATTGAAGAGGTGGAAACCTACAACGTGATCAAGGGATTTCTGAACGTGGTGATTTCCGCCGCTTATTGGATTGAGGTGTTGAACGAGGTGGCACGGGAAGAGAAGTACGGGTATGCGAAAGAACCGAGCGGGAAAACGTACATGATAGAGTATTCTTCACCGAACACGAACAAGCCGTTGCATCTCGGGCATATCCGTAATAATTTCTTGGGTTGGTCGGTATCGGAGATACAGAAAGCGAACGGGCATCATGTGATTATGGTGAATCTGGTGAACGACCGCGGTATCCATATCTGCAAGAGTATGATTGCTTGGGAGAAGTTCGCCAATGGTGCTACCCCGGAAAGCACGGGAACGAAAGGCGACCATTTCGTGGGGGATTATTACGTGCGTTTTGATAAAGAATATAAAGCCCAGACGAAGGAGTTGATGGAGAAGGGCATGACGGAGGAAGAGGCAAAGAAGCAAGCCCCGATATTGCTGGAAGCGCAGGAGATGTTGCGTAAATGGGAAGCCGGGGACGAGAAAACGGTTGCCTTGTGGCGGAAGATGAATGACTGGGTGCTGAAAGGATTCGAGGAAACTTACAAGATGATGGGTATCACGTTCGATAAGGTGTATTTTGAATCGGAGACCTACAAGAAAGGACGTGATATCGTGTTGCAAGGGCTTGCCGACGGCGTGCTTTACCGGAAGGACATGGGTAGCGTGTGGGCGGACTTGACGGGTGACGGGTTGGACCATAAACTGTTGTTGCGTGACGACGGGACTTCCGTGTACATGACTCAAGATATCGGTACGGCTTACGACCGCTTCAACGAGTTTAACATGGACCAAGAGATATACGTGGTGGGTAACGAGCAGAACTATCATTTTCAAGTGTTATCGTTGGTTTGCAAGAAACTCGGTTTCGATTGGGCGGATAAGATTAAGCATCTCTCTTACGGTATGGTGGAACTGCCGGAGGGTAAGATGAAATCACGAGAGGGAACGGTGGTGGATGCCGATGACCTGATTGCCGAAATGATTCACACGGCACGGACGACTTCCGAGGAACTGGGAAAATTGGACGGTTACTCGGAAGAGGAGGCGGAAGACGTGTACCGTAAAGTGGCTCTCGGGGCGTTGAAATATTTTATCTTGAAAGTAGACCCGAAAAAGACCATGATGTTTAACCCGAAGGAATCTATAGATTTTAACGGGAACACGGGACCTTTTATCCAATATACTTATACGCGTATCCGGTCGGTATTGCGCAAGGCGGAGGAAGCCGGAATACAAATCGTACTGGGTGATATACATACTGGGTTGACTGAGAAGGAACAGAATTTGATTCGGTTTATCGCCAAGTTGCCCGCTGTCGTGAAAGAGGCGGGAGATAATTACAGTCCGGCTTTGCTTGGAAATTACGCTTACGATTTGGCGAAAGAGTTTAATCAGTTCTACCACGATTATTCTATACTGAAAGAAGAGAACGAGCAGGTGCGGAACTTGCGTTTGTTGTTGGCTCAGCAGTGTAGCGTGGCTATCCGTAGCGCGATGGGAATGTTGGGGATTGAGATGCCGGAGAGGATGTAGACGGATTTTAGATTTATGATTTATGATTTATGATTTAAGATTTACGATTTAAGATAATGGAGAAAATTGAGCCTAAAGATATAAACGAGAATGTAATCCGGTTAATCGGGGACGAGTGGATGCTGGTAACGGCAGGTGATCGGGAGAAGTTCAATATGATGACGGCGAGTTGGGGAAGCATGGGCTTTCTTTGGAATAAACCGGTGGTGATGGTATTCGTGCGACCGCAGCGGTACACGTTCGAGTTCACGGAGAAACGCGATACATTCACGTTGTCGTTCTTTGACGAGAGGTATCGTCGGGCATTGAACGTGTGCGGTTCTGTTTCCGGTCGGGACACGGATAAGGTGAAGGAAAGCGGGTTGACACCTTATTTCACGGAAGCGGGGAATCCTGCTTTCGAGGAAGCATCTCTCGTGCTGGAGTGCCGGAAGTTGTATGCCGATTTCTTGAAGGAAGAGGCTTTCACGGAACGGAAGATTGTGGATGCCCAATACGGGCAAAAGGATTTCCACAAGATGTACGTGGCTGAAATTATTAATGCTTGGGTGAGGAAATAACGAATGGATTTATGTACATATCATAGTCATTGCACCTTTTGTGACGGTAAGGCTCCGGCGGAAGAGTTCGTGAAAGCGGCTATCGAAGCCGGGTTTCATAGTTATGGGGTATCTTCACATTCCCCGCTTCCGTTCGATACCCGGTGGTCGTTGAGCAAAGGAGATGTTGAGGCGTATTTGCGGGAAATGGAACGCTTGAAGAAACAATATGCCGGGCAAATCGAGTTGTACGTGGGGTTGGAGATTGATTACCTGAATGACGGCTGGGGACCCGCGAGTGATTATTTCCAGCGGATGCCGTTGGATTACCGTATCGGTTCCGTGCATTTGGTGACGAATGGGGAAACCGGTGAGATGATGGATATGGACGGTTGTTTCGATGATTTCCGGGAGAATTTCCGGAACGTCTATCACGATGACCTGAAACATCTCGTGCGGGATTATTTTCGTTCTTCAGCCCGTATGGTTGAACTGGGAGGTTTTGATTTTGTGGCGCACTTGGATAAGATTTCCATGAACGGTTCGTTGGTGGAGCCGATGCTCACGGAACAGGCGTGGTATAATGAATTGTTGAGGGAGTATTTGCAACTGATAGCCGAGAAAGGCGTTATGGTGGAAGTGAACACGAAAGCGTACACGAAAAAGGGATTGATGTTCCCGAATGTAAAATATTTCAAGTGGTTGAAGGAGTTGAATATTCCCGTGATGGTAAATTCGGATGCCCATTTGCCGCGATTGGTGAATGATAACCGGGAATTGGCATTCCGCTTGTTGCGGGACGCGGGAGTAAAGAGTACCATGCGCCTGCATCGCGGGGTATGGGAGGAAGTACCTATGTCGGAAATTAAAAATTGAAAGATGAATAAATGTCTGGTCATTCTAGGTTGTTTTTTGACCTTTGTGTTGTGTGGTTGTTCCGGGGAAGTAGAGGACGATTTGATAGATGTGCTGGCTAACGAGAAACAAGCCATTCATGATTATCTGAATCAGCACGCAACTGGGGAGGTGTTGGCAATCCCTTATTACAGTCGTAAAGGGATGTTGATTGATTCTATTTTTATTTTTAATCATAGTAGCAACGGTGACGTGGCTAAGGATTCCGGATGGGTGGTGATGGATTATGACATGTATGATCTGAATGATAAGGTATGGGATACCACGGATCCGGAAAAATGGAGTGAAGAGTTTACGCCGGGATATGCTTACGGCGGACCTGTGCTGCATCGGGTGGATACGGCGAGATATAATTTTTTAGGGGAGGCATTTCGGCATATCGGAGTG
The DNA here is from genome assembly GCF_959596855.1 of uncultured Butyricimonas sp. Lineage (NCBI taxonomy): Bacteria > Pseudomonadati > Bacteroidota > Bacteroidia > Bacteroidales > Odoribacteraceae > Butyricimonas > uncultured Butyricimonas sp. The sequence goes on along the minus strand of NZ_CAUFYA010000033.1, from coordinate 34,146 downwards.
GGTGATGCCGGGGGAGAGGTGATTATCCCGTCGGTCTTGGGTGCGGTAGACGGGAGAACTTTGCGTTACAAGTTGACTTCTTATAATGTTTTCGATAATATCGCGGAGCATGAAAAAGAGTTGATGGATGCTTATATGGCTCCGTTTTCATCCGCCGACACTTTGCATGTTCTCCCGGGAGAGGTAAAATCGGATACGATTACCTATATTATATTTTTGGAAAGAGAGGGGGATACCCGGAAGTTGCAAACCGGGGATTCGGTTCTGCTGAATATGGTTTATGGGATACTGGATGAAAAAGGATTAAGTACTCGGACATTTAGGGCAATAAGGGAGGATACAACAAAGATATTGTTTAATGAACGGTGGCAAAGAGATATTCCCTCCGGGTTGACTAAAGGGTTGCAGCGATTGCAGCAAGGTGATTCGGCTCATATTCTTATCCCTTACGGGATGGCATACGGGGCAGCCGGGAGAACGCAGAGCGCACAAGGTGGTGGGAAGTATTATTTGGAACCTCCTTATTGTACATTGTGGTGTTGGGTAAGGATAAAGGAGATATTCCCACAAAATCAAGAAGAGTAGTATTTTTATAACAGCTAAATAAAAACGGAAAATGAAAAGAAATTATTGGATGATGATGCTTTGTCTGTTAGCAGGCGGTATTGCAGGTTGCTCGGATGATGACAATGGGCCGAGTTGGAAAGAGCTTTTTGATAAGGAGCAAGCGACTATTAAAGAGTTTGTGAAAGATAAAAGTCCATTGAAAGTTTTTGAATACGATGTTGAGTATAGTAGTGGAAAGTTTGTAAAAGATTACGCTTATTTATTTGGGCATGATTCGACTGGAGTGACTCCTAAAGTGGGGCAGTTTATTTTGGTAAATTACACACAGAGAACTTTAAGTGGTGATATATTAGATTCCACTTATCCTTCTGTTGCTGGTGGTGCAAAAGTTACTCCTTATTTTGAATTAGGAGGACCTGTTTATTTTCGTATCAATGATAATGATAAAATTCTTGATCCTACATCAGAGGCTTGGAAGCTTATGAGTGAAGGTACGAAAGGTGATATTATTTTGTCTAGTTTGATGACGAATTCTACAACTTATCTCTATCGAGAATATGAAATGGAAAAAATTATTCAAAATGAATCATTACTTGCTTACGAGAATGAACTTATTAGTAATTACATAAGTGAAATGCCAGTTTCAGCTGATGATATAATAGAAATTCCCGCAAACGAAACGAATGCACATGATACAATAGCGAAACTCGTGATGTTGGAAAGAGGAACAGGTGAAACTGTAATGTCAACAGACAGTGTTACATTGTGGCTTGAAGGAGAAATTTTGGATGAGATTAATACCACTCTTCGTAAATTTGTGAAAATGCAAGAAGGAAGTACGACTGTTAAAATGAAAGTAAGCGACTTGCCAACTAAAGGATTACGTATGGCTTTGATTACAATGAAAGAAGGAGATAAAGCAAAATTATTCTTACCTTCAGGTATGGCCTATGGGTATGGTGGCGGTTGGAATACTTTAACGAATCAGTGTACTGTTCCTCCATATTCAACACTCATGTTTACGATAGAAATAAATAAAACAGAGCGAACCCCCACGAAGAATTAGTCTATGGATATTTGTCTGGAAAGCACCTTGGAGCTTGCCGTGGCTTGGGCGAGAGAAGTGGGGGAAGTGCAACGTTCTAATTTCAGGAGTGGTCATTTGGATATAGAGACGAAATCGACCGTACATGATGTGGTGACGAAAGTGGATAAGCTGAGTGAATCCATGTTGCTGGAGCGTATCGGGAAGCATTTCCCGGAGCATAGTGTATTGGGAGAGGAGAGCGGTGAGCATGACTTGCATAGTGATTATCTGTGGGTGATAGACCCTTTGGACGGAACGAATAATTATAGCCAAGGACTGCCCGTGTACACCGTTTCTATCGGCTTGCAATACAAGGGTGAAACGGTATTAGGTGTCGTTTATGCTCCTTATACGGATGAGTTGTACACGGCTGTTCGGGGTAAAGGTGCTTTTCTGAACGGTAAACAGATTCATGTAGCTACTAAGACGGATTTGAATCAGAGTGTGTTAGCTACCGGGTTCCCGTATGATAAAGGGATAAATCCCGTTAATAATATTGATAATTTGAGCCGTATATTGCCGCATTTGCGAGGTATCCGGCGTATGGGTTCTGCCGCTTACGACCTTTGTAACGTGGCTGCCGGATTCTTGGACGGTTACTGGGAGCTCGGTCTGAAAATTTGGGATGTATGTGCCGGGGTTCTGATCGTACAGGAAGCTGGAGGAGTGGTAGAGCATTTCCGATATGATCGGGGAATAGCGATTATGACAGCGAATCCCAAGCTATTGGAAAAGATAAAAGATTATATACAATGAGATTGACCTCAAAATAATATTTTCGGTCAATCTCTTCGTATATAAGAATTGCAAAATCATAAACTATATTATTGGCATCTAACTCATTTGTATCTAAAGGATTGGTGGTATGGCAAAAGAAATTGTAATAAACGATAGTGAGTACGCTCAAATATTACAGCAGGCGGTTTCCGAGATTCAGACTGCTCGCACTACCGTCGCCCGACAAATAAACACTACCGTTAATTCTGTATATTGGAATATCGGAAAGTTGCTTTTTGATAGAAATTTGGAGAGTGGATATGGTAGTGGTGTGGTTAAACGGTTGTCGGTGGACTTGAAAGAACAATTTCCTGACATGGGGCTCTCTCCTCGGAATCTATGGAATATGAAACGATTATACGAGCGTTATTATCAAGAAGATACAAAACTGCTACAAGCTGTAGCAGTTTTACCTTGGGGACATAATTTACTACTGTTAGATAAGTCGTTGTCAGCTAATGAAGCCTTATTCTACGCTGAAGAGTGCTTACAAAAAGGTTGGTCGAGAGATATGCTGCTCAATGCAATAAAGATGAATACCTATGCAGCTCGTCAGACACAAATCAAAACGAATAATTTTGATTCGGTTTTGCCTATGGCACAAGCCGACTATGCTAACGAAGTCTTTAAAAGTACGTATAACTTAGGATTTCTTGGAATAACAGAACCAGTTAAGGAGTTGGAATTGGAGAAACGCTTAGTTGCTAAGATTAGAGCGTTTATACTGGAGTTAGGCAAGGGTTTTTCTTTTATTGGCAACCAATATCGTCTGGAATACAATAATAAGGAGTATGTGGTGGATATGCTTTTCTTTCACAGAGGCTTACGGTCACTCGTTGCTATTGAGTTGAAAATTGGGGAATTTAAGGCAGAGTATGTGGGGAAAATGAATCTATATCTTTCACTTCTTGACCGTTTAGAGAAAGGTGAAAGTGAGAATCCATCAATTGGTATAATTCTTTGTGCTGACAAGGATCACTTGGATGTAGAGATCGCTTTGCAAGATATAAACAAGCCAATAGGAATAGCTGAGTATCAATTGCTGTTACCCAAAGACGAACTTCAGGCATTGCTTGTTCAAGAGATCAATTCTATTGAAGAAAATATTACTTCAAATGAGAAGTAACAACATTTGTTTTGCTGCTGCAAAAACTTTTATACCTTTTATAATATAATTATCTCAAGCGATTTAATTTTTTCCCGGATAAGATAGAAAGTCTTTTTTTATTGTATAACTTTGCAACAAAGGAGTATTCTTTTATGGGAATAGATGTAACGCAAATCTTACATGGGGTGAATGATAAGAACGAGAAAGCATGGAAAAGTGTTTTCACGTATTATTATGCTGCGTTATGTTCTTATGCGGATCGAATTATTCGGGATGCTGTTGTGGCGGAGGATTTGGTGCAGGAGGTTTTGATGAATGTCTGGAAAAGTGAGCGTAAATTCCCTCAAGTAAATGATCTTACCTATTATCTTTATCGGTCGACTTACAATCAGGCGATGATGCATTTGCGCCGGGAGAAATTCCAAGAACGTTACGTGCAACAGGTTTTGCAGGAAGAAAGTGATTTCACGGATGAAGAATTTGCGGATACGGTTCGGGAAGAGCTGGTACGGCAGCTTTATTTTTATATAGATGAACTTCCCGAGGAGAGAAGAAAAATAATCTTATTGAGTATAAAAGGATATTCCGGCAATCAAATTGCCGAAGAATTGGGTATTTCCATTAACACTATAAAGACTCAAAAGAATCGCGGATTCAAGTATTTACGGGAGAAGATGAAAGATTCCGCTCATTTGTTCTGGTTGACCGTATTCCTTTCTTGATAAAGAAATCATTTTTTTTGAAAAATAATTCTCGTTTTTGTCACACCAAATGAAATGTCATGCATTTTATGAGTGTAATTAGGAAATAAGATGAAAAGAGATTTAAATAAGATTGTGGCATTAATGCGTAAAGCGTATTCCGATACATTGCAGGATGAGGAACAGAAAGAGTTCGGGCAATTGATGGAGGATAAGGCTTTGCACGATGTCTATTTTGATGTGGAGGATGATGTTTATCTGGAAAAGCATTTTGCTCGTTACGAGCGTTTTTCTCCTGAAAAGGCCTACGAGATTTTCAAGAAGCAGCAACAGAAAAACAAGATAAGGATTATCTTGCGGCGGGTGGCTGTAGCGGCTTGTTTTATTTTACCGTTGTTGGGTGCCGGGATGTGGATGATGTGGCAAGAAGAAAAACAAGAGCAGCCGGTGGTATTGGCAAAGCGGGAGAACGTGCAGTTGAAATTGTCGGACGGGCGTGTTGTGGACGTTTTGCAAGGAAACGAGATTCAGGAAAAAGGCGGTTCAACGATTCGGATGGAGGAAGGTTTGCTCTCGTACAAGCAAGATTCTGTTCATGGTGATGAATTAGTATATAATGAATTAAATGTACCGCTAGGGGGAGAGTGTAACGTGATTTTGGATGACGGGACGCGAGTGTGGGTGAATGCCGGGAGTAAAATAAAATATCCGGTTCGTTTCGTGAAAGAGAAGAGAGTGGTGTCCGTGAAAGGGGAAGTTTATTTCGATGTAACGAAAGACAGGCGTCCCTTTGTTGTGGAAACGGAATTGGGAAAAGTAAACGTGTTGGGAACTTCTTTCGGAGTGAGGGCATACAATGATGAAGCGGTGTTGACGACCTTGGTTTCCGGGAAAGTGATGTTCACGAGCAAGCAAGGCAAAAGCGTGACCCTATTGCCGAGAGAACAAGCGGTGGCTTCCCCGGGGGGAGCGTTGAGCAAGCGGGAAGTGAACGTGGAGGAGTATGTCGGGTGGAAAGACGGCTGGTATATCTTCAAGGAGGAACGCCTTGAAGATGTGATGTGTACCTTGTCGAGGTGGTATGGTATTACGATTTTCTACCAGAATCCCAAGGTGAAAGAGATTCGGTTCACGGGTAATCTGAAACGGTATGATTCTATCATAACTTTCTTGGAGGTACTTGCCGCTTCGGAGGAGGTCAAATATAAAATAGATGGTGATGTAGTGTTCCTGTATGAATAAAAGAAAACACGGACAACAAATTTCCTAGGTCTGGAGTCCGTGCTTGATGTATTAATTTAAATACTTTACAAAGTTATGCAAAAAAACAAACGTTTTAGGTTTGGGGAGCTTTTTATGTACCAAAAAAAGATGTGGTGTATTATGAGATTAGCATGTATTCTAATTTTGGCGTTTAATTTGAGTGTTGCCGCTGCTGCATTTTCGCAGAGTAAGGTGTCACTGGAGTTGAAAGATGCGACTATGGAAGAGTTTATTGCCGCGATGAAAGAGCAGACCGGCACACAGTTTTTGTATAACTCTTCTTTGTTGAAAGTAAGTGAGTTGATCACGGTAAACGTGAAAGACGAAGATTTTAGAGCGGTTCTGGATAAGGTGTTGTCGCCGTTGAGGTTGACTTACAACGTTGTTAATGACGTGGTTGTAATCAAACGTTTGCCTTATGTGGCTCCCGACAAAACGTGGAAGTTGAAAGGGAAGGTGACGGATCAAGCGGGAGAAGCCCTACCCGGTGTTACGGTTCGTTTGAAGGGAACTACTATTGGGATATCGACGGATATCGACGGGGCTTTTACCATGGAGATGAAGAAGGATGTCGATACGTTGGTGGTTTCTTTCATCGGTATGAAGACTCAATTCGTGCCGGTGAAGCGTGAAAAGACGGAGTACGTGATCAAGCTGGAAGAGGATGTACAGGAGATGGACGAGGTGGTTGTGGTTTCAACCGGTTATCAGGATATTGACCGTCGTCGTTTGACGAGTGCCGTGACCACCTTGAAGATGGATGATATTAAGGTGGCGGGTATTGCTTCGATAGACAAGATGCTGGAGGGACACGTGCCGGGTATGATTTTCATGCAGAACTCCGGTCAGGCGGGTGCTGCCGCCCGAGTCAGAATCCGCGGTACTTCCACGGTGTTGGGTAATCAGGAACCGTTGTGGGTGTTGGACGGGGTGGTATTGGCTGATCCGGTGAACGTGGATCCGTCACAGTTGAACGACTTGGACTTCGTGAATTTGTTGGGGAACGCCATTTCCGGTTTAAACCCCGATGATATCGAGCAGATCGACGTGTTGAAAGATGCTGCTGCCACGGCTATTTACGGTACACGTGCCGCTAACGGTGTAATTGTGATTACGACGAAAAAAGGTAAAGTGGGACCTCCCTCTGTTACGTATTCTATTTCAGGAACTTTGAACCGTCGTCCCTATTATTCCGACCGGGAAATCAACTTGATGAACTCTCAAGAGCGTATTGATGTATCGCGGGAGATGTTCCACCGGGGAATGGAGTTTAAGAATGTTTCCAACTGGGTTGGGTACGAGGCGGCATATCTTGATTATAAAGCGGGAATACTATCGTTTGACCAATTCCAAGAAAAGGCGAATTATTACGAGCGGGTGAATACGGATTGGTTTGATATTTTGTGTGAAAACAGTTTTTCCAACAAACATACGTTGAGCGTGACGGGTGGTTCTCCGAATATTCGTTACTATGCTTCTGTCGGTTACAATGACGAGCGTGGGGTAATCAAAAAGGAAAAGAATCAGACTTACACGGCTAATTTGAAATTGAACGGGAATTTTGAGAAAGTGGATTTCCAGTTCGGTATCATCGGGAACGTGAATGAACGTAGGTATACTCCCACGAGTGTAACTCAATACGCGTACGAAATGAGTCGTGCCATACCGGCTTACAATCCAGACGGGTCACGGTGGTTTTATATGAGAGGAGCAACTCGTGATCTTTCTTATCCTTTCAACATTGAAAATGAAATGGAAACTACCTACCAGACGATGAACACGCATTCCGTGACGTTCACGGGTAATTTGAAATACCGGGTTTTGCCTTATTTGAACGTGGAGGGAACGGCTTCTTACACTTTTGGACGTAATACACAGGAAACGGTGTACGAGGAAGATTCTTGGTATGTGGCAAAATTGCGTAAAAAGGGGAGTGATGATACATCTTCCGAATGTCCGCTAGGGGGAGAATTGAAGGAGAGTAGTACGGATAGCCGGAATTGGTTGGTGCGTTTGCAATTGAACTACAATCAGATGTTTAAGGATATCCATCAATTGAATGTTGCGTTGGGAGGGGAGATGTCTTCCAAACGGTATAATAGTTATGCGGCGACACACCGGGGATACTATCCGGAACGGGGGAAGACTTTTGCTTCCATTGATGGAACTTTCCTGTATAAATACGGTCAATATCGGGATTGGATGGCCAAGAATAAACCGTCGATTTCGGAAACGCTGACGAATTTAACTTCGGCTTATTTGGCGATTACCTATACGTATGATAATCGTTATACCTTGAATTTCAATACCCGTATAGACGGTTCTAACCAGTTTGGTAGCCGGAGTAACGAGAAGTTGTTGCCTATTTGGTCTATTTCTGGACGTTGGGATGTGAAAGAGGATTTGTTGAAAAACAGTAATGCCGTCAATCGTTTGGCTTTGAAATTCTCTTACGGTCACCAAGGGAATATGTTAGATAACCAGACTTCCAAGATGATTATCGAGAAGGGAGATTTGAATAGTTGGTATAACGAGTTTTCATCCACGATAAAATATTATCCTAATCCGGATTTGAAGTGGGAGTTGACTTCTTCTTACAATATTGATTTGGAATTCAGTTTGTGGAAGGATAAAATCAGCGGTTCTATCGGTTATTACTACAAGCACACGAAAGATGCTTTCTTGAGTAAGAGTGTATCGGAAATCAACGGGGTATCGAGTTATGTGGTGAACAAGGGAGAGATTTCCAATCAAGGAGTGGAAGTGAGTTTGAGCTTTACCCCGATTAATCAGAAGGTGGATGCTTCCGGTAAGCGGGGATTCGTGTGGCGTTTTGACCCGCAGATTGGTCAGGTGGTAAATAGTTTAATCAGTAAGGCCATCAATAATAAGGACCGGACAGTTCAGGATAAAATCAAATTCTCGGACTATTTGAGGGGCTCGGTCGAATTGAAAGGCAAGCCGTTGCAGACCTTTTACTCTTATCGTTTCAAAGGTTTGAGTTCGGTGGACGGTCGCCCGATTTTCTATGGTACGGAGGAAGAACAAGCTGATGCGTTGTACGAGAAATATTGCAATATGACGGACGAAGAGGTTTGGGATGCAGTATTGGTGGAATCGGGAACTCGTGTGCCCACGTTGCAGGGGGGTATCAACAACTATTTCGGTTATCGCCAGTTCGGTCTTTCCATGAATTTCGCGTATAGTTTTGGAAATAAGGTGCGTTTGTTGAAATTGTGTGAAGAGAATAATATCACTCCTTATCCGGAACGGAATATGCGCAAAGAGTTTGTGAATCGTTGGCAGCGTCCGGGGGACGAGAACAAGACAAATATTCCGGGGGTGAAGGTTTCCGAGGCTGTGGATCTGCCGTGGTGGGGACAAAGCAAATACACCAGTAGCGGTAAGATGACTAGGTTTGCCGATAATGACATTTACGCTATGTATGACTTGTCTGATTTACGCGTGGTGAGCGGTAACTATTTGAAATTGCAATCCGTGACATTCCGTTACAATGTGCATGATAAATTCTGCAAGAAATTGGGGATTAATTCCGCTTACTTGAGCTTGACGGGAACCAACCTGTTCACGATCACCAATAAGAAATTGAAAGGGCAGGACGTGACTCAATCGGGTGCCGCTCCGACCATAAACATGTCTTTGCGCCCGAATTATTCGTTTACGTTAAATGTAACATTTTAAATGCAGTAGGATATGAAGAGTAGAATATTATATATTTGTCTGATGAGTTGCTTGCCGGTATTGTTTACCGCTTGCGGGGATTTCCTTGAGGAGAAGTCGCAGAATCTTGCCTACGTGGAGAAAGTGGCGGATTTGAACGAGTTGTTGATTGGTGAAGGATATTTAAGTGGAGGAAATTCAATAGATACTTTGAATGCCGGTACCGTGAACAAGTGGGGTAGTATATGGAATATGAATGCGGTAACGGGTAAAATGCCTGTAAATAATTTCCCTTATATTCATTTGATGGATGATGATGCGACCGAATATTTGCTCTGTGAAAAAAGTATCGTGAACACGGAAAAGAATTATATTCGCATGAAAGCCGTTAATTTACATCATTGGCAACCGGATCCTTTTTATGATTCGGAAAATGCGGAGATTAATGATGGGAATTGGCAGAATATGTGGAAACGTATTGCTGCGATGAATTCTGTTATCTATCAGGTCAATGAAATGCGCAGTAAAGAAGATGATAAAGTGTTGTGTAATAAGGTTGAAGGAGAAGCTCGTTTTTTGCGTGCGCAGTACTATTTCTATATGGCGAATTTATACGGCAAGCCTTATCGGAAGGCATCTGCTTCTACTGATCCGTGTATTCCTTTGAAGACATCGGAAGAGATTGAAGATAAATATTTCAGTCGGGCAACGTGTGAGGAGGTATATCGTCAAGTTGTGAAAGATCTGGAACAAGCTACCGTGTTGCTTCGGGGAATAGAACAAACGACCAAGTACCGGACAAACCAGACAGCCGCTTTCGCTTTGTTGAGTCGCGTACATCTTTTTATGGAGAATTACGAGGCTGCCATTGCGGTTGCCGATAGCGTTATCGGGAATCCGGATTATTATCTGCGGGATTTGAAGGCTTACCAGCGCGGTAGTGCCGTGTACGTGACTTCCCCCGAGGTGATTTTCACGCATGGACTGAATATCATGGCAGTGATTCATGCTCCGGTTGTGGTGTCTGGTAGTGGTGTGAATCAACAACGAATAAGTTCTGGTTACACGACTTCGGAAGATTTGTTGGCTTGTTATGGTGAGAATGATAATGATATGCGTTTGAAAGCGTTTTTCATCGAGCGTCCGGCACCCGGAAACGGTTGGCGATGCGTGAAAACTCAATTTAATGCGGAAGAGGTTTCCGATATTATGGCTATTCGCGTGCCGGAGGTTTACTTGAACAAGGCGGAAGCGTTGGCATTGTTGGGGCGTGATGCAGAGGCTATCGAAGTGTTAAATGAATTGAGAGAAAAACGTTTGAAAGTGGCGGGAGCGGTAACGGAAAGTGGTGAAGGGTTGGTAAACTTTATCCGTGATGAGCGTAGACGGGAATTGTGTTTCGAGGGACACCGCTGGTTTGATTTGCGTCGTTATGCCGTGAACAGTGTGTATCCTTACGAGAAGGAGATTCGCCATATTTCTTACGATTTTCTGGAAGGAAGCGGTGTATACCGGGCGGGTACTTACGTGTTGAAGCCTTATTCTCAGGATGCTGCTGCTTATATGTTGCCTATCCCGAGATACGCTATCGAGTTCAACGAGGGAACGTTGACTAACGAGGTACGTCCTTCAAGAGAAATAGTTGTAGAATAATAAAATTGTACGGAGATGAGAAAATATACATGGCTTATAGGTTTGTTTGCCTTGTTGGCATGGGCTTGCGGGGACAATGATGATGATTTTAAACCTTTCGGGGGCGAGCGCAATTGGCTTGTGGTGGAGGATAGCGATGACCCGATCGACGCTCAGCGGTATAGGATATTCCGGAATACCGGAGTTCCCGTGTATTACAATGACACGATTGGTAGCGAAATGCGTTATACTTTGGCAACGGGAGAACCTTACACCTATTACGAGGTATTGCAGGTATTTTACAGTCCGGGTAGTGTGACTCCCGGTAAATTGCAGGCAAACTATACCTTGGTGCGTGATCGGGATAAGGTGAAACCTGTTCTGGATTTTTTGGAAACCGATGCTTTGCCCCGGGTTCCGGAGTCGGTGTACGTGCCGAGTATTCTTTTGGTGGATTCATTGAAAACGCCCTCGGGAGATACGATTGCTTACAAGGGATTGAATACAATCGTGTTGAGTAAGGTGAAGGATTTCGATAAAGTGGACCAAAAGTTGTACCGGGGAGTTTTCCTTGCAACTTTGGTGGCAAATACGCTGGCCATTTCCGATGGCGAGTGGCTGGAAGATTATTTTTATGCGATAACTTATCGGGTGAATCCGGGAAATAAGAGTAAAATGTATTCAACGGGGACGACTTCGATTGGAACTTATGTATATTCTGCCTATTCGGGACTTACCGTTCCCGCTGCCGAGCAGACGTTGGGGGGACTGGGTTTTGTCGGGACTTATACGAAACCGACCGGAACTTCAGAAAGAATGTGGCAAGTACCGAGTAAGAGCCAAGACGTAAGGCAATATTGTATAGAGATATTTGCCAGTACGGAAGCTGAATTTACTGCAAAACATGGTCAGTATCCGGTGGTGATGGAGAAATACGAGGTGATGAAGCGGAAATTGGAAACATACGGTTTTACGTTCGAATAATCTTTGAGTTTATAGTTATAGAGTGTTTTTAGTTTATAAGGTTTATAGAGTGCGTGTAAAAATGCACTTTATACTCCTTATGTCTTTCAAAAATATGAGATTTGATTGTATATATGTTTGTAAATCAATGTAATGTATGAAAAGTATGAGTATTAGTATGAGATTTTTAGCGTTATTGCTCTGTCTTGTGATGGTGGGACAGGTATCGGAAGGCGCAGAGCGGAAAAAAGACAAGAAGAAAAAGGGGCAGCCTGTTGCTGCTGTCGACAGCACGAAGGTGAAACCCAAAGGCATTCCGGCTATCAAAGATTTTATCAAAGCCAATGCCGTGAAGCATGCGGGAATGTTCAACGTGTACGAGCAAGCAGACCGTTACTTCATGGAGATTCCGGACGAATTACTGGGACGGGATGTATTCGTGTTTGTTTCCTTGATTAAAGGCTCCGCTAAAGCACAAAGAAGTAACATGGATATGATGGGATATGGTGGTGATGCGTTATACAGCAAAGTTATCCGTTTTGAAAAAGGACCGAAAGACAGAATGTATCTGCACGAGCCTCGGTTCACTACCGTGATGCCGGATACCGCGAATGCCTTGTACGGGGCTATTGAGGCTTCCAATTTGATGCCGATTGTAAACGGGTTGGATATAAAGGCTAAATCGGAAAACTCTTCTTTGATTGATATCACGGATCTGTACAAGTCCGATCACTATTATTTCTCATTGAAAGGTGCTGCCGAGATGTTGAATTTGGGAGCTTATCAGGCAGACCAGTCATACACGACTACAATCAGCAGCTACCCGAATAACATCATATTCCGTTCCGTGCGGAGTTACGCCCCGGGGAAGGCGCCGAAAGTGCGTCCGGGAATGCAGGCTCCGAAAATGGATCCGACCACGTGGGAAATGGCGGCTTCGTGGTATTTGTTGCCGGAGGAGCCGATGCGGCCCCGTTATTTCGATAACCGGGTAGGATATTTTGCTTATCCCATGATGGATTATGCGAAAAATCCGTTAAAGGCGGAAGTCATCGGAATGGTAAGCCGTTGGAGATTGGAGCCGAAACCGGAAGACATGAAAAAGTATGAGGCGGGAGAGCTGGTGGAACCAACGAAACCGATAGTGTTCTACGTGGATTACAATACGCCGAAGTATCTGCAACCTTACGTGATTGCCGCTGTAAATGAATGGCAACCCGTGTTCGAGAAAGTAGGTTTCAAAAATGCTATTGTGGGTAAAATGATGCCGCGCCCGGAGGAAGATTCTACCTTCTCGCCGGAGGACGCCCGTTATTCTATTATATCTTACAAGGCTTCCCCGATTCCGAATGCTTACGGTCCGCACGTTGCCGATCCTCGTTCCGGGGAGATTATCTGTTCACACGTAGGATTGTTCCACAATGTATTGAGTTTGGCTCAAACTTGGTATTTCGCTCAAACGGCAGGTGTGAACCCGTTGGCACGTAAGTTCCCGTATGACGAGGAATTGATGGGTACGCTGGTGCAATACATCGTGGTTCACGAGATTGGGCATACGTTAGGATTGCGCCACAATTTTGCCGGTAGCTGGGTGTATTCACTGGATGAGATCCGCGACCGGGAGTTCGTGAAGAAGCATGGTCATGGTTCCTCGGTGATGGACTATATGCGTTTCAATTATGCTGCGCAACCGGAAGATAATATCGACCCGGAGGATTTAATCCCGAGAATCGGTGAGTATGACGAATTCGCTATTGATTGGGGGTATCGCTATTTCCCGCGATTCAAAACGGTAAAGGAAGAGGAGAAATATTTGAAGGATTGGGTGACCGCACAACGGGAAGCCAACCCGAGATTGTTGTTCGGTACGGAAATCGACCGGGAAGACCCGCGCCTGCAAGCGGAGGATTTGAGTGATAACACGATTCAAGCCAATATTCTTGGAATCAAGAATTTGAAATACATCATGAAACATATCGAAGAGTGGACTGCCGCTGCCGACGACGAGGATTACTCCGTGCTGAAAAGCCAGTATAAGGCGGTGGTAAGGCAATACGGAATGTTTATGATGCATGCCGTGAAATACATGGGCGGGCGTTACCAAGATGCAGCCTTACGTTCCGAAAAATTGCACACCTACACTCCGGTGCCGAAGGAAACACAACAGGAGGCGATGAAGTTCTTGAAGGACTATTACTTCACGAATCAGGCTTGGTTGTTTGATAATCATGTCGGAACGGTGACTTCTGTCGGTGGGGATGTTTATAAAGAACGGTTGTTGCAATTTATGATCGGTTCTTTGCTTGCGCAAGGTCCTAATTTCTTGAAACACGAGGGGTTGATTGGTGATAAGGCTTATACCTTGAAAAATATGGCAGATGACTTGTATGATGCCGTTTGGAACGATTTATACACCTCTAAATCTACCTTGGGAACTTTCGAGCGGATGAAACAGACGACTTATTTGACCACGATGTTCCAATTCTTGGATAAAGCCTCGTTGGAAAAACATCCGGAGCATATTGCGATTTTCGTTGCCCAATTGGATAAGATTTCCGCTCAAGCGAAGAAAAAATTAGCATCGGCGGGAGATGATTTGACGAAGAACCATTTGTCCGGAATCGTTCGGATGATTGATATGTGGTTGAAGGGTGAAAAAGATGCTTTGTTGAAATAAGTTGATGAATTTAAGAAAGAGTACGATGAATAGATTTTATTACATACTTCTGTTGCTTTGTTTGCCGTGGATGGCATTTGCCCAAGAGAAGGCTACACCGGCTCCGGCGGCTAAAAGCAAGGCACCCTTGACATACGAGGCTTTCTTCAAGAACGGGATGAGAAAGATAGAGGGTACGTTTTCTGTTTACCAGTCAGACAAGAAATGTTATCTGGAAATTCCTGCCGAATTGTTAGAAAAAGACTTGATGTCAAGCGGTATTATCTCGAAAGGTCCTTGGAGTGGAACGGCATCCGTGAAAACAGATCTGTTGGTTTTCACCTTGGGGCGTAATGACCGCTTGGAGGTTCGGAAACAACTTTGTAGGGATCGTGCCGAGGGGGCGATGGCGGGAGCCGTGGAGGCATCCGCTTTGGAACCGGTGGATTATTTTTATCCTATTGCGGCTTACGGTAAGGATAAGAAAAGTTATATCATTGATATTACCGCGGACGTCAATGCCACGGGCAAATTGTTCGCTTTTCCTAATTTGCAATGGGTAAACCGTCCGGTAGCCGATCGTTCGGGATTGGATAGCGTGTACGTGATTAATAATGGTATGAAATTCATGAGTTTACACACGCAGACGGACTATATGCCTCCCATGATGCCTGGGCAAATGGGATATGATAAGCACAATTCCGTGATGATCGAGTGGACATTGCAGGCATTGCCCGAGCGTCAGGTGTGCGACCGGGAGGCAGATTCCCGCATAGGTTATATGGCGCTTTCTTTTAACGACTTCGATCGGAACCCGTATAAAGCGGAAACGGTGCATGTCGTGCGTCGTTGGAATTTGGAAATCAGCCCGGAAGACACGGAGAGATACAAACGGGGAGAGTTGGTGGAACCGAGGATTCCAATTGTCGTTTATTTTGATCGCTCTGTCGATCCGGCTTTGCGGGCTGCTGCGGTTCGGGCTATTGGAGAGTGGAACGATTGTTTCGAACAGGCCGGATTCAAGAACGTGTTGCAAATAAGAGAGGGGGAACCGGAGGCTTATTTTGCTTATCATCAGATTAGTTTTTCACGGGGATTGGTCACGAGAAAAGTAAATACGGTAACAGATCCTCGTACGGGGGAAATCTTGAGTGCCAATATCAGTATCGGGAATTCCGATATACAAGATTACTTGAGGCGTGCTTTCGTCGGGTTGGGAGCGTACGAACCTGCCGTGTTTACCGATTCCTTGCCCGCGGTGCAGGGGGAAGTTGCTCGTTACGTGACTTCTAAATACTTGGGTGAAATATTGGGTTTGGTGCCTAATATGGCAGGAAGTATGGCATATACGACAGCACAATTGAGGGATGCCGCTTGGGTGAAAGAGCATGGTATTTCGGCTTCCGTGACCGATGGATGCGGGGTGAATTATGCCGTGCAACCGGGGGATAATATTCCGTTGCGGGATTTGTTCTCCAAGGCTTCCGATTATGACCGTTGGGCTATTGAGTGGGGGTATCGTCAATATCCCGGCTTGGATGTCCAAGCGGAAAAGAAAGCATTGAAAGTCATGGCAGAAAAAGCGAAAGATAATACGTTGTTATGTTTTATACCTGAAGGGCGGAAAGGATACAAGGGTAACAAGTTTGATTTGGCGCAGGATAAATTGGCGGCTGCCGAATTGGGAATCAAGAATCTGGAACGGTTGATTCCCGCCGTGGAAGGTATCGCGGGGCGTTTGGATAAAGATGATTCTTGGCAAATGTACAGTGAGTTGACATTGATGATTTATGCCGCGTATATGAATTATGTGGCGTTGGCATTGGATTATATCGGTAGTGTCACTCCGGAAGCTGTTATTGCCGGGTATAACGAGCAACCGTTGAATTTTGCTTCCAAAGCGCAGCAGGAAGAGGCGATGCGTTTTATCGAAAAATACGTGTTTGCGGGAGCACCGTCATGGATGAATAATTCTCTAATGGAACAGGTGTCGGGATTTGAAGAAAGAGAGCCGATGACGAATGTTTTGACCCGGATATTCGGTAAATTAAATGGACCGGAAACGCTTGCGTATCTGTTGCTGACTGAAAAAAAATTAGGTGACAAAGGATATACTTACGGGGACATGATGAAAGTGATTGACCGGAATGTATTTTTGAATTTCAGTACGACCAAGAAAGTAACTTCTTACACGGCATTGGCACAGATGATATATCTGAAGAGTTTGATTAAGTTATACACGGGAGCCAAGGTTGCAGCGTATCCGGGAGATCTTTCTTATTCTTTGATTAATCGGATGAGTCATCTGGTAAAATCGATTGAGCGGTTGGGACGCACGCATGGTGATGCCGCTACCCGTCAACATTATCACGGGGTAGCCATTTACTTGAAGCGGGCTTTGTTACCGCAAGAACAAGCCGGTGTTCCGGTGAGATAAAATGAATCATAATCCAAGAGAGCGGGTAAAAACCGCTCTCTTTATAACCATATATTATGATGATGCGAAATATTATTTATTTATTGTTTTCGGTTTTTATTTTGGCAGCTTGTCGGCAGCCGGAAGGGAAAACCAAGATTAGTTTCGATATCCGGGATTATGACGGGACTTATCCCCGGATTAATATTGGTTTTAAGTATCAAGAAATAAGAATTGATTCTGCCACCGGGAAAGGATACACCGAGTTGGAGCTACAAGAGCCTGCTTATGCGAAAATTACCGTGCGGCAACACGATTCGAAGTTGTGTTTTCTTGAGCCGGGAAAGGAATTGACCTTGACATATAGCCAGAAAAAAGGAGAGAAAGAAATCGTGTACGGGGGAACCTTGGGCGAGGAAAATCAATTCTTGAATCAAGTGAAGTTTTATGACGTGGTGCGCGTTGATTATAAAAATCCCAATATACAGGTAATTGTCCGGAGAGCGGATTCGGTATTGGCTGTCAACAAAGCGAAACTGGAAAAAACCTCCTATTCAGCCACGTTTAAAGCGTGGGAAGGAAAGCGTTTGCAAGTGGAAACGTGGTTTCCCGTATTGCGTACGCGGGAACTGGATACTGCCGTGTATTTACAGACTATACGTCAATGTTTCGTGGAGGATTCGACTTATTTGTCTTTACCGAATTACCGGGAGTTCTTGGAGCAATACCTCCGGACGTTGGTGCGGTTGGGGCACGGAACGAAGTCAACCTTGGAAGGGGAGGATTTGGCGGATGCCCGCTTGAAAATGATTTTCGATAATTTCCAAGAACCGGTTATCGTGGGCTACTTGGTGGATGCCACTTTGTTTCACTTTGCCGAGCGGGGTATCGAGCGTTATGAAAAGATTTATAATCAACACGTGAAAGATGCGGCTCGTTTGGCACTTTATGCCGAGGCATGCAAGAAGGCAGACCGGATTGCTCCCGGGCAACCTTGTCCCGATTTCAGTTTCGCGGACAACACGGGGAAGACGGTGACTTTGGCTGACTTGAAAGGGAAATTCGTCTATATCGATATGTGGGCAACGTGGTGCGGACCGTGTAAAGGAGAGATGCCCAGCCTGTTGGAATTGGAGAAGCGTTTCGAGGGGAAAGATATTCTGTTCGTGAGTCTTTCCATCGACAAGAATAAAGATATTGAATTGTGGAAACAGACCATCGAGAACATGGGATTGGGCGGTATCCAGTTGCACTTGGGAGAGAATTGGGATTGGTTGAAGATATTTATGCCGGCTTCGATGTCTGTACCTCGTTTCGTCTTGTTAGACCGGGAGGGGAAATTCATTGATGCCAATATGACTCGTCCTTCCGATAAAGCGACGGCAGAGAGATTGGAAGCATTATTATAAACCGATAAAATCAATGTATATGAAAAAGATTTTATGGATGCTGTTATTAACGGTAAGTTGCACGGGATTCGTTCGTGCGCAAGAGAGTGAAGGGATTCAATTTTTTCACGGCACTTGGGAAGAAGCCTTGCAACAGGCGAAGAAAGAGGGAAAGATGATATTCATCGATTGCTATGCCGATTGGTGTGGACCATGTGCCAATATGGTGAAGACCATTTTCCCCTTGAAAGAGGTGGGCGATTATTTCAATCGTCATTTTATTAACTTGAAATGCAACATGGAGAGAGGGGAAGAGGGTATAGCGTTGAAAAAACGTTTTGATGTGGTTTCCTATCCGACGTATCTGTTTATCACGAGTGAAGGATACGTGGCTTTGAGAGGTGCGGGATTCATGCAAGCGGATGCTTTTATCGCTTTCGCTAAAAAAGCTGTTGCTACCGGAAAGAACGGTAATGAAGAACGTTTTGCCAAAGGAGAGCGGGACGAGATGTTCTTGAAAGGATATATAAACGAAATGCTCTCTTTGCATAATGCTGATGGTGTGGAAAGAGTGTTGAACACACTTTACGAGGAACAAGGAAATAAAATACTGCGGGATAAAGATTATTGGGAAGCGTTTGATTGTTGTGCGGCGGACGTGAACACTCCCTTGTCCATAGCTTTCGTGAAAGAATACAAGAAATTATATAAAGTACATGGAGAATATGCGGTGCTTCAAAAAATCCGTAACCTATACGCTAGTATAAGGTGTGCGTTGACGCTGTACGATACTCAAGGGCGGAAAGAGGTGGTAAACGAGGAGAGGAAACAAGCCTATTTCGACCTGATGAAAGAACGTAAATTGCCGGATTACAAAGTGTTGCAACAGGAGGTGGATTATATTATCCTACTTCGTGCCGGTAAATATGAAGAGGCTTACGCGTTGGGCGAGAAGAGTCTGGCAAAGGCGGATGCCCGTGAATTGTGTAATTGGGCGACCTTGGGCGAACGCATGGTACGAAAAAATAAAGCGATACGCGAGAAAATGGTCGTTTGGGTAAAGCGGGCTTTGGCATTACAACATAACGAGGAGATAGAGGAAGAGGGGAAAAGCGTACTGCATGACTTGGAAACATCGGAGAATCCGTTCTATGGTGGGAAAGGAAGTAAAGGAAGAAGTACAATACCCATACGGGGATATCGTCGATAGAATCTAAAATCGTTGAAAATGAGGTTATACAATCTATTGGTATGCTCGTTTTGCTTTCTGTTGTCCGGCACGGTGTTCGGGCAGCAGAAAGCAAATTATAAACTGGCGGACAAGTACTTGGTTTCCAATATGGGAGGCGTCGTTTTCTCCCGGGAGGTGAAACCGAATTACCTGCCGGATAGCGAGCAATTCTGGTACTCGTACAAAACGAGTCGGGGAAATAATTATTACATCGTGAACCCGAAAAGCAAGAAACAACAATTGTTGTTCGACAGCGAGGATATGGCAGCCCGGGTCAGTGAAATCACGAACAAGACATTTAACACGAGAGATTTGAATATCACGCCGAACTTTGCCGAGGATAGTAAGAGTTTTTCTTTCATGGTTCAAGGCGTCACTATCAAGTATGACCGGGCAACGGGACAATGTTCCGAGCTTCCTCGTCCCGAGGTGAAAGCGACTGATAGAAAGGTGTACAACCGCTTGGCATTGATGTATTCATACGCCCCGGACAGCTCGTACGCGGTGTTTTCCCGGGGGCATAACATCTGGCTGCGGAAAGGCGATGAACCGGATTCCTTGGCTCGGCGTATCACGGATGACGGGATGGAGAATTTCTCTTACTCGGACAATGAAGTGGGGGAGGGCGTGGATATTTTCACCACGAAAGCCCGTTGGCTGAAAGGTACTCGCCGTTTGTTCGTGATACGGGAAGACAACCGGGGCATTGGCACTTTGCTTGTGGTTTCTTCCGCGGGGGGAGGACGTCCTCGCCTTGTGACACCTGTCAGCGGCAGCGGAAAATACACGATGCCGGGTGACAAAAAGGTGACACAATACGAGCTTTCCTTGATAGATGCGGAAACGGGAAAGGTCACGAAAGTAGCCCTAGAGAAGTGGAAAGACCAGAAAGTGAAATTATTATACGTTTCCAAAGATAGCCGCTACCTGTACGTGCAGCGCACGCGCCGGACGTGTGACGAGTTGGATATTTGCAAGGTGAACACGGAAACGGGAGAGGTAACCGTGGTGCTGAACGAGGTGTGCAAACCTTATTTCAGCGACCGCTGTCAATCGATTACCTTCCTGAACGGTGACCGGGAATTTATCTGGTGGTCGGAGCGTACCGGGTGGGGGCACTATTACCTGTACTCTGCTGACGGACAGTACCGCGGGGCAATCACTTCCGGCAACTGGATGGCGGAGAAAATCGTCCGCCTCGACACGAATCGCCGGGAGCTTTATGTCACGGGACACGGGCGGGAGAAAGGCATGAATCCTTATTACGCTTGTCTTTATAAAGCCGTTTTAGACGGAAACGGTCGGGTGGAACTGTTGACACCGGAGGATGCTAACCATAACGTGGTCATGAGTCCGTCCGGGAATTACTTCGTGGACAATTATTCAAGGGTGGATTTGGCACCTCGTTCCGTGTTGCGGGATAAAAACGGTAAATTGATTTGCGATTTGGCGGAAGCGGATTTGAGCGCGCTCTATGCCATGGGATGGAAAATGCCGGAGCGATTCACGGTGAAAGCCGCCGATGGCGTGACGGACCTTTACGGGGTGATGTGGAAGCCTTTCGATTTTGATTCCACCCGTCACTACCCGATTATCTCGTACGTTTATCCCGGTCCCCAGCAGGAGGCAATGGATTTGAATTTCACGGCAACGGGTAATCACAACGCGGCATTGGCGCAAGTCGGTTTCATCGTCGTGAACATGGGACACCGGGGTGGCAGTCCCCTGCGGGACAAGTATTACCGTACTTACGGGTACGGGAATCTTCGGGATTACGCGTTGGCAGACGACAAGCACGGGTTGGAGCAACTGGCTGCCCGCCACTCGTTTATAGATATCAATCGGGTGGGCATATTCGGTCATTCCGGCGGTGGCTTTATGTCCGCCGCGGCGATTTGCACTTATCCCGAGTTTTACAAGGCGGCGGTAGCCTCTTCCGGTAATCACGACAACAACATGTACAATCAGGCGTGGGGAGAAACTTTCCACGGGGTAACCCAGACCGTGAAAGGGAAAGATACCGTGTTTACTTGTAAAATACCGACCAACATGGAATTGGTCAAAAATCTGAAAGGGCATCTTTTGGTGGTAACAGGGGACGAGGACGACAACGTGCATCCCGGTCATACCTTGCGTCTGGTAGATGCTTTGTTGAAAGCCGGAAAGAATTTCGATATGTACGTCTTACCCGGGCAGAAACACTTGTACCGGGGAGCGGCGGACCTCTTCTGGCGCCGTAAAATATGGTTCCATTTCGCGAAACACCTTTTGGGGGATTACTCTTCCGAGAATTTTACAGAGATGGACGAGTATAACCAGTAAAATAGCAACGAGATGATTAATAAAACTGTTTTTATGTTTGTGTTTACGATGCTTCTGGTGGGATGTCAATCCCGCCGGACCGTCGTATCCTTCACTTCTCCGGACGTGGAATTGCCGGAAGCATCATTAAGTATTGGAAATCACGAATGGAAGGCGGTGCGTGATACCGCGAATACCATTCGGTTCGAGTTGGAAGATGTGCCCTCGGGTTATGCGCTCCTGCGATTCGGGCGCACCGGTAAAATGATATTCGTGGAACGGGGGCAAGATTTGACCGTCCGTTTTACCCGTCATGTGCAACCCGGGGTTTCCCGTTATTCATTCGAGGGCGGGGGTGCACGGGAAAATCAATATATGGAAGAACAGACAAGACCTAATATGCGTGTTATGAATGACTTGTCTGAGGATGACGAGGTTATTCGCTTGTTGGACGACACGGTACGTCAGCGGGTGGAGGCTTTACGGGCTCTTGCCCTTTCTCCCGATTTTACCCGGTTGGAGAGCGAGCGCCAGCGTTATAATGTCCTGCGTTCCTTTTCTGTTTACAAGAAATGGGGGAATGCTCTTTATCCTTATTTGAAAGAGCAATTGAAGGAAAACCCGGAACTTCTCGTGACCGAGGATTATCAAGCCTTTTTATTGGATGGTTTGTATGCTATCGGTGGTGAAGGACAAACTACCCCCTATGGCTACGCTAAAGGACAGTTGGAATATATCGTGCAAAATATTCAAGATACGGCGGTAGCCGATTTCGCGTTAAATTCCGTTTTATCGAGATACATGGAAAGAAGAGGGGTGGAATCGATAGACGGGTTAATGGACATGTTTCGACAGAAGGTACATTCTCCCCGGGTAAGGCAAGCCGTCGAGGAGTTATACGTGAAATGGAATCGGGTGGCGAAAGGACAATCCATACCCGAGTTTACTTTTCTGGATATTGATGATAAGGAAGTTGCGCTATCAGAATTCAAGGGCAAGTACGTGTATATCGATTGTTGGGCAACGTGGTGCGGTCCTTGCAAGCAACAATTGCCGGCATTGAAACAGTTGGAACACAAGTATAAAGGAAAAGACATCGTTTTTGTCAGCATATCCAGCGATAGCGATAGGAATAAATGGAAAAACATGGTGAAAGAACAAAAGCTCGGTGGTGTACAGCTCATCAAGACTCTTCCCACGTATTCCGAGTTTTCCGACCTTTTCATGATAAACGCCATTCCTCGCTTTATTATCCTTGATAAAGAGGGTAAAGTGTTTGACGCGAACGTTACCCGACCTTCCGACCCCGCCACGGTGGAATTGTTGGACGGCTTGTTGTTGTAAGAATAACGGTTATATGGAAGGAGCATTTCTGCTGAAATAGGCTCCTTCACTCGTTTTTCTCTCGTTGTTCAGACGCTGTTGAGATACTGCCGATAGAGTGAACAACGGTAGTGTGAGAATTGTAGGACATTACACGGGGAGGTATCAAACCTAAATGGTTACGCTATTCTAGAGTTACTCTTGCTTAACCTTAAAAGTACAACACTTTCGCCTCACGAACGTATCATAAACGCACGTCGTCGTCCATGATACGTTCATGCTTCGAAGATGATACGTTCATGGTCTAGGGAAGCGTGGGAGAAGGTTCCCTGTAAAGGGTGCGCGGGAGTAGCCCGATGGCGTCTTCTTTATCTCGCGATGTCGATTTTGGTCTTCATGTTTTTGATTTTTTCGTTTCGGACGCGGGAGAGTAGTTGACGGATATTGCCTCGCCGTACGGCGACAAAGGCGTGATAATCTTTGACTTCGATTTTACCGATGTCCTCTTTTTTAAGTTGTCCTTTCTGGCAGAGGAAACCCACGATATCCATTTTGTTCACTTTGTCTTTTTTGCCTTTCCCGATGTACAGGGTTGTCCAGCGGGGAGTCGCGGGGGAAGAGTTTTTCCTTGTCAGGGAGAATGTTTCCGGTGCTTCCGTCAGGTATTCCGGTAGTTCGTCTTCGTCGTCAAACAGGAGGAAGGCGGTACCGGAGGCGTTCATGCGTGCCGTTCTGCCGTTGCGATGTATGAAAGCGTCCTCTTTTTTGGGCAGGTGGTAGTGGATAATGTATTTTATTTCCGGGATATCCAAGCCGCGGGATGCCAAATCGGTGGATATGAATATGTTCGTGCTTCCGTTGCGGAATTTGCATAGAGCCCGTTCCCGTTCGTCCTGTTCCATTCCCCCGTGAAAGAATTGATTGTCCACTTCCCGCTCCCACAAGTAATCGCTGACTTCCTCTGCCCGTTCCCGGAAGTTACAAAATATAAGAACGGGTGCTTCGTCCAGTTCGCAGAGTAATTTGTATAGCGTATCGAGTTTGCTCTCTCCTCGCGAATAGACTGATTTGACAGTCAAATCGGGAGCCGCATTATGTTGGAAATCCAACGTGCAAGGAGAAACGACTCCCGTGAAAGCCGGAATGTCGACCACGTTTGTGGCGGAAGTGAGAACCCGTTTATGAAGATTCGGGAGGTATGAAAATATACGTTCCATTTCACCGAGGAAACCAAATTCCAACGATTTGTCAAATTCATCCAGTATGATGGTGGAAACGGTGCTGATATTTATTGTTCCGTGTTCGATGTGGTCGAAAATACGCCCCGGGGTTCCGATAAGTAAAGCGGGAGCGTGGGCAAGACTTCTGGTTTCCACGTTGATGTCATGACCGCCATAGCAACAAACCACTCTTAAACCGCTTTTCAAGGAGCGGAAAACGTTTTCTATCTGCATGGCGAGTTCCCGTGCCGGGGTGAGAATCAAGGCTTGTATATCGTTTTTTTCAGTGTCTAATGACTCTATCAAGGGAAGTAGAAACGCGAGCGTTTTACCCGAGCCGGTAGGAGAGAGCAGGATGATATTATCTGATTTCTTGTAGGCTCTCAAGGATGCTTCCTGCATCTCGTTCAAAGAGGTGATTCCGATATTTTCGAGTAATTCTTGAGTATTCATGATTAAAAGTTCAATAAAAAAACTCCCTCCCGGCTTCGCCGTATTGAGTTATCGCTCGAACTGGCTTTCGCTCGGTAACGGGGAAACAAGTTTCCCCACTACTCTCGCTTACTCGCCAGTTTCCCTCTATAAACAGAGGGAGAGCTTAGTTACTCACCATCTTTGGCTAAAATTACCAGCTCTTCCTCTGTTTATAGAGGAGGTGGCGGCGAAGCCGACGGAGGAGTTTGCATTTTCAATTTTCAATTCTCCATTTTCAATTTCTTCTTGACTCTTGGACGGTCGAAGACTATTTTGGCTTGTTTGTAGCCTTCTTCCATGATGTCCTCGACGTTGTTGAGGTCGAACATGCTGAAACGGCTGATATGCCGGGGAACGATGACGATATCACAGAGTTGGGTGTCGATACTCATGTTAGACAGGATACCCATGTGAAACGAACGTTCGGCAAGATGCACGATGCTTTTGATGTGGTTGCTGGGTTCCAACGGGTCGATATGCACCCCGATGACGATGTCGCAAAGGTCACGAATAGGGCGTACGGGAAAATTCATAAAAACACCCCCGTCGGAATACAGGTGGTTGTCAATATTGACGGGTACGAACACGATAGGTATGGAACAGGATGCCAATACACGGGGTACAAGCTCGCCGCTGTTGAAGTGCGTGGGTATTCCCAAGTTCATGTTCGTGGCAGTGACGACCAGCGGTATTTGCAGGTCTTCAAATGTTTTTGCTTGAATAAATTCGGATAATCGTTTTCCCATCCCGTTCATGTTCATTATCCCGGTTTTAGACACGAGAGGACGGGCAAAGTCGAGAAGTTTTTTCCCCTTGAAAAAATCCACGCCTTCCTCTGCCGTGTGCCCGGAAGCGAACATGACGCCCGCTATTGCTCCCGCGCTGGTTCCGGATATGATGTCCGGTTTGATCCCTAACTCCTGCATTGCCTTGAACACTCCCAGATGGGCGAATCCTCGGGCTCCTCCTCCGCTTAATGCCAAACCGATATGGAATGGACGTTTTTCTTGATTCATTGAGTTTGTAAAGTTTATAAGGTTTATAAAGTCCGTAAGGTCTATAAAGTCCATAAGGTCAAAAGTCCATGGACCCCTGCGGGGCGCTTTGTTTACGGCAACAGTGGCTGCCGTTAAACTCAGTCCGAAGGACACCCGTGACCTTATGGACTTTTGACCTTACGGACTTTATGGACTAAAAAAAGGGGCGATAGCCCCTTTTTATTATTTTACAGTAGCCATGTGAGCGATTAACTCGAGTACTTTGTTCGAGTAACCCCATTCGTTATCATACCAAGATACGAGTTTCACGAAATTGGAGTTCAATGCGATACCTGCTTTCGCGTCGAAAATAGAAGTGCGGGCATCTCCCAAGAAATCTGATGATACTACTTCTTCTTCGGTGTAACCGAGGATTCCTTTCAATTCGTTTTCAGAAGCCTCTTTCATCGCTGCTTTGATTTCGTCGTAGGTAGCTGCTTTTTCCAGACGGCAGGTCAGGTCAACCACGGATACGTCCAACGTCGGAACACGGAATGACATACCGGTTAATTTGCCGTTCAATTCCGGGATTACTTTTCCCACGGCTTTCGCTGCCCCGGTAGAAGACGGGATGATGTTTCCTGCTGCCGCGCGTCCGCCTCTCCAGTCTTTCATGGAAGGACCGTCAACTGTTTTTTGGGTAGCGGTCGTGGCGTGTACGGTAGTCATCAAACCTTCAACGATGCCGAATTTGTCATGAAGTACTTTAGCCAACGGAGCCAAGCAGTTCGTGGTACAAGAAGCGTTGGAAACGATAGCTTGTCCCGCGTATGACTTGTTGTTTACTCCCATGACGAACATCGGGGTGTCGTCTTTTGACGGGGCGGACATAACCACGCGTTTAGCACCTGCTTTCAAGTGAGCTTCCGCTTTTTCTTTCGTTAAGAAAAGTCCGGTAGACTCTACCACGTATTCCGCGCCTACTTCATTCCATTTCAAATCTTCCGGGTTTCTTTCAGCCGTAACGCGGATAGCGTGTCCGTTCACCACGAGTTTGCCGTCTTTAGCTTCAACGGTTCCGTTGAAACGACCGTGCATGGTGTCATATTTCAACATATAAACCATGTAATCAACGTCGATTAGGTCATTAATACCCACGATTTCAATATCGTTTCTCGTCATTGCAGCACGGAAAACCAGACGACCGATGCGTCCGAATCCGTTGATACCAACTTTAATCTTTGACATTTTTCTTTTATTATTTGATTAATAATGATGTTAACTCTCTCGTTTAATGTCGTAAACTCACACAAAAGTATGGATAAAAAAATGAAAAACAAAAATCTTTTAGATTAGTTATACGCGAACGTTTTTTTTGTGAAAAAAGTTTGCGCAAACGTTTTAGATTTGTATCTTTGCACCTGCAATGAAAGGAAATGTTTTTTGCTTTTATAAGTGTAGTAAATTTATTGTTAGTGTGTTAAAAAAAAGAGGCTTATGCCTCTTTTTTTAGTTTATAAGGTCCATAAGGTCAAAGGTCCATAAGGTCACGGGCGTCCTTCGGACAGAGTTTTACGGCAGCTAAGACTGCCGTAGACAAAGCGGCCCGCAGGGGTCCATGGACTTTTGACCTTATGGACCTTATAGACCTTACGACTTTATGGACCTTTTTACAGTCAATACCCTTTTCGTTGCGGGAGAGACTTTGTACCGGTCGTCGATGCGGTGGCCTACTACCCAGATAATGTCTTTGCCGGATTGGAGGATGAGGCATTCTTTTTTCTGTTTGGCACTGAATTTCAGGTCAGTGAAGAAGTCACTCAGTTTTTTCTTGCTGCGTTTCATGCCGAGAGGACAGAACCAATCGCCTGTCGACCAGTGGCGTAAGACTAGGGGATACGTGATTTTGTCGAGGTCGAAGCATCCGATTTCGGAATCTTGCGGGACTTGGAATGAATCGTCAATCTCTTGTTCCCCGAGTGTGAAAGTGTAATCGTCGAGGTGATATTCCCCGCTGTCTGCCAGAAGCGTGCGTTCTTCTTCTTTTTCCAGAATGTTGAAAAGCCGCCAGTACACTCTGCCTTTCGTGAGCAGGTATTCTCCCGCCTCGAATTGCTTGCCGGGGATGGCTTCGTTGCTATGGAGTATATCTTCTATTTGGGTGGCGTTGAACCCGTAAGGTCTTAGAAATTCGAACAGGAACGTGTAGGGGGCGGGCGATGCCATTGTCTTTTGGATGTCAATAAGTATTTCGCCGTTTTCTTCACTGACGATGTTTGCTTTCAGGCAGTCGATGCCGTACTTGTAGATTTGTTCCACCTCTTTCAGCGTGTTGCAATTTTCCTGCACGGTGTTGAGGAAGGAAGGATTGATTTCCTTGCAGACGGGAATAATCAGGTGGCGGATTTTATTCCGCACGTAATCGAGGGAATTGTTCGTCGAGTCGGTACGGTAACCGAGCTGGTTTTGCTCTATGTACGCGATAATCTCTTCCCGCGAGCGGGACAGGAGAGGACGCAGTATTTTATCCTTGACGGGACGAATACCCGTTAATCCTTTTATTCCGGTTCCGCGGCATATATTAATGAAGAGTGTTTCTGCCAAATCGTCGGCATGGTGTCCCACGACGATGTAATCCATTTTTTTCTTCAGCCGCATTTCCTCGAACCACGCGTAGCGTAATTCCCGTGCCGCCATTTCTATGCTGATGCCTTTTTTCTGGGCGTATTCCCGCGTTTCAAAACGTTTCACGCTCATGGGAATCCCGTAAGTTTCACAAAAGCGTTTCACGAATTGCTCGTCCATATTGGATTCCTTGCCCCGGAGATTGAAATTGCAGTGCAAGGCGTGTATTCTTAAATTCAAGTACTTGAACGCGTGAAGCAGTGTGATGGAATCAGCACCACCGCTGACGGTGATGATGAATCCCGCTTTTTCATCAATATCATGTTCCTTCAGGAATTTTTTTATCGTGTCCAACATAACCTTTCCATTTAATGATTCCCCTAAAATTAGCCATTTTTCCCGACATTCAAATAACGAGAGAGGATTTTTTTCTTGCATGGCAAGTTTTTTACCAGAAACGTTGTTTGCCGTCCTGTATGGTGAAAACGCGTTCTTCTTTGCCAGTTGTGTGGTTTTGAAGCCAATAGACCGCGTTGGAAGGAACCGCGTCAAACTCGATTTCATATCCCTCGGCTATTTTGCTGCCAAGCGATTGCCAACCGTCACGGTCAAAGTAAAAAAGTTCGTACTCGTTGCCGGGATAGATGCCGTTCGCGTCGTTCCGGGGCAAGTAATGCATTTCCGAGATACTGACGGGTTCGCCGAAATCAATCATGAACTGTCGGGAAAGACGCCCGTAGCTGAGGGCGTTACCGTCAAAGATGTTGTCTGTCCTTGAACTTTCGCCGATCGGATCGATGCCTTTTCCCCGGATGACATTCCCCTTGTTATCCTTGAAGGTCCACTCGGAGAGTTCTGCCATTTTCGTGTGGTCGAACAGCCAGTAACGGTATTTTTGTGTCGTGTCCACGGGAACGATTACCGGGTACATGTTAGGGTTCCGGTCTACGCGATACACGAGTCGGGAAGTTTTGAACGAGGCATCGTTGGAACATCTGAAATTAGCCCCGACGAGCGCGTTCCCATGATATACCTTATTACTGTGTAACGGGTATTTTCGGGTGAGTTTTACGGTCTGCAAGTGTGCTTTGTCCGGTTGTAAAGAGGTGGTTGTGCCATTTGCGCGGAGAATGAAAGGGTAAGAAAAGTTCTTCTGGCGCTCGTTTTCGAAATAGACGGGGAAATAAATGATGTTTCGCCCGAGGTCACGGAAGACCGCCTTGTTTCGTTTTACTTTACCCCAATCAACGATGCGCAGTTGGCGATTGTTGAAAATGGCGAGATAGGCGTGGTGTATCGAATGGCGGCGACCGGGAATATCCGCTTTCACGGTCACGTCGGATGTCGCTTGATATTTACGGGTAACATCCCGGTTAAACGGGTTGCGGAAAAAAGGTGGAATGTATTCATCCCCTTCGGGTTCCGGAATTTCATTCACGGCGTAAGTGCGACGGAATACTTTCGGGGCGTTTTTGGTTTCCAGTTGCCCGTGCAATATATCCAGTTTCTTGGGATCGATGACTACCGTCCACTCGTGAAAACCATTCATGTCCGCCCAGCAAGGCACGTGGTCAATGGCTGCGGGAATACCCGCCATGCGGAATGCCAGTAATTCCAGTCGGCTGGTAAATACACATTCCGAGATGGTGAATGGAATGTTTGCCACGGAACCCGTGTTGGTTTTGTAGGACAAGGTATGGTCGCTGACTTGTTTGCTGATGTTGTAGACGGAGAATTTGCGGTCGTCGAAGTATTGTATAGCTTCCCGTATGTATTTTTCCTGTTCCGGGGCAAGTGAATCCCGCCAGTAATCCAATGTTTCGTTGCCGATACGATAGGGAAGAAGGTATTCCAGAAAGTCCTCGAAAGATATTCCTTCCAGCCACGGGCGGGTAGTCCATTGTTCGAATGCTTTGTCTATATTATATATAAGGTAATCCGCTTGCACGTGCTTGATGTCCGCTTCTATTTGTAGTTGCTGGCGTGAACGTGAGTAACGGGCGGGTTGCATGAGAATCACTTTTTTTAACAGGTAATCTTGTATCGTCGTGTCGACTGTTTGCTTGAAATCCTGAAGAAATTGCCCGCTATAAGAGAAATGTTCCGGCATATTTTCTATAAGAAATAGGGCTGCTCGCAGTTTTAGACTGTCTTCGGGATTTTGGGAATAGTGTTTCAGTACTTTTTCCAGTTCCGCCCGGTTGGCTTCGCTGGCTTGCAATGCATACTCCAAGTGCGGGGATGTATCCCGGCAAGAACAAAATATGATACAAGAAAGAGTTGTAATCAGGCAGATATATTTCATTATCAAAACGGTTTTCTTAATTATGAGGCAAAAGTAGGTATAATTTGAGGAATATCATTAAAGGTTCGTTTAATAATAGTCTATTTCGAGAGTATCCAAGAATAGTCGTGGCGATGTAATTATCCACGTATTCCCGTGATAATAAGAATGAAATAAAAAAGATATTAATTGGAGTATTTGTCTATGATTATTACTATTTTTGGACGTCATTAAACGAAGGTTTATTTCCATTCCGCTATTGGATGGCGGAATGCTTGAGTGTTCACGTGGGATTGGTACATATGACAGAGGATAGAGATAAGATAATTGCACGGTTATATTGCAAATTGAAACCTGAATTGCGTGTCTACGCTGCCCGATATTGTCCGGAAGAGGCGGAGGATATCGTTCATCAGGCATTCGTGAACGGGTATGCCCGTATTGTGGCCGAACGGAATGAGGCGGAACAGCGTTCGTATCTTTATTCCACGGTGAAGAACCTGTGCCTTAATTTCCTGCGTAACGTTCGTCCCGTTTACACGGAAACACCGCCGGAGTTGATGACCGAGTTCGCGGTTATCGATACGCATGACTATATGTACGAGTTGATTGCCCGTTTACCCAAGAAAGAACGGCGGATTCTTGAATTGGCCTTACAGGGATATTCCACGAAAGAGATTGCAGAACAGATTGATATGGAGTACAACACGGTACGGCATTATAAAAAGGAAGCCTACGCTAAAATTCGTCAGGCATTGAAAAATGAAATTTGATTTTATTTTTGTCCGAAAAGAGATTGCTGCTTGATATTTTGTTATTTTTGTGACGTTAGGTGTTTGTTTACTAAGAATTAAAAATGATATAAAGTGGATAGCAAGGATCGGTTTAGTGATGCTCGTGTCCCCGAGTTGATGAAGAAAGCCCGGATGGGTTGGTGGGAGGCGGATTTTAAAAGACAGTGCTACGTGTGTTCCGAGTTCATTCGTGATTTGTTTGGCTTGGGAGAAGACGGCGTTATCAGTTTCGAGGATTTTCGGGGTTTCATTCGGGAAGATTATCGTTTGCGCACGGTAAATGAATTTGTTTTCGGTAAAACTCAGAACGTGTATGATCAAGTGTACCCGGTGGAAATTCACGGTGAAATTATCTGGCTTCGGGTTAAACTGTGTACCAAGGAGGTGGATGAAGAGGGGGGCATGAGAACTTTTGGCTTCATGGAATGTCTGGATGTACCGGAAAGTATGGACACGAGTACCACTGCCTTGCAACGGGTGAATAACCTGTTTGTGCAGCAAAACAGCATATCCCGTTCTTTATTATCCTTGTTGCGTTCGGACGATTTGAGCGGTGTCGTGAACAAGATTCTGGGAGATATCATGCAATATTACCCGGAGGGATGTACCTATATCATAGAGTACGATTGGGAGAAGAAAACACAGACTTGCAGTTACGAGGCGGGAAGTTACAAGTCTTTCAAGAAAAAAGATTACATGGAGGATTTCCCCATGTGTGAAATACCTTGGTGGACGGAGCAACTGGCACAAAAAGCATCCCCTATTATTTTGGCAAACTTGGACGAATTGCCGGAAGAAGCTACAGCCGAGAAAACGCGTCTTATGGAACAAGGGGTAAAATCTTGCATGGTTGTCCCGATGATATCCAGAAACGGGGTGTCCGGGTACGCGGGTGTGGATATATTGGATAAACCCCACGTGTGGAGAAACGAGGATTACCAGTGGTTTGCCTCTTTGGTAAATATCGTGGGTATTTGCATGGAGTTCCGGAAGTCCGAGATTAAAGCTCAGGTGGAGAAAGAATACTTGGATAATCTATATCGCCATATGCCGGTGGGATACGTGCGGATGCGAATGGTGTACGATGAACAAGGGCGGGTGAAAGATTATCGCTTTATAGACTCTAATAATATGGCCCGTTACTTGTACAATCTCAAAGACGAGCGATGGATCGGCAGACTGGCAAGTGAAGTGGACGAAGAAGATATACAAGAGCATATAGCTGACTTGGAAAGCGTGGTGAAAGGAGAAGGTCCGAGAGAGATAAATTACTACCGGTCGGGAGTCGATAAATATTTCCATTCCGTGATGTATTCTCCTTGCAAGGATGAAGTGGTGCTGATGTTCTCCGACATGACAGATACTTTCAAGGCTCACGAGGCGTTGGACCGGAGTGAACGGTTATTACGGAACATATACAAGAATATTCCCGTGGCTATCGAATTGTACAATAGAAACGGGATTCTCGAGGACGTGAATGACAAAGACTTGGAAATATTCGGTTTGGACTCGAAAGAAGCTGTTCTAGGCATTAACCTGTTTAAAAATCCGATGATTCCCGAGGAGGTAA
This sequence comes from uncultured Butyricimonas sp., assembly GCF_959596855.1. Lineage (NCBI taxonomy): Bacteria > Pseudomonadati > Bacteroidota > Bacteroidia > Bacteroidales > Odoribacteraceae > Butyricimonas > uncultured Butyricimonas sp. Next base: position 1,108 of record NZ_CAUFYA010000033.1, on the reverse strand, counting down.
AAGATAAATTGAGGAGAAGGGAAAGTGCCGATTTTTCGATAGATTACGACTTTTCCAAAATTGGTGAAATGTATCAAACTTCCAAGACAGGTATCCTCAATTTATTGACACGGATAACTACGCTTTACGATGCCGCGGGTAACTTGACAAATTATCTTTTGATTAGCGTGGATCGGACGGAAGCGACAAAAGCGTATAACCAGATTAAAGAATTTAAAGATTTTTTCACGTTGGTCGGTGATTATGCCAAGGTAGGATACGCCCATTTCAACGTGTTGACAAGAGAGGGGTATGCCTTGGATAGCTGGTACCGGAACGTGGGAGAGGAACGAGGAACCCCGTTACAGCAGATTATTCGGGTACACGATCATTTCCACCCGGAAGATCGTGCTGTGGTACTTGATTTCTGGGATAAAGTGATACGGGGCGAAATGTCATACATCCGTAAAGATGTCAGGGTATTAAGGGAAGACGGCAGTTACACGTGGACTTGCGTGAACGTGCTTGTGCGGGATTATCGTCCACAAAACGGTATGATCGAGATGATATGCATCAATTACGATATCACGGATTTGAAGGAAACCGAGATGAAATTGATTAAGGCAAGGGATCGGGCGGAAGAGTCCGATCGGTTGAAATCTGCTTTCCTCGCGAACATGAGTCACGAGATTCGTACCCCGTTGAATGCTATCGTCGGGTTCTCCAATTTGCTGGCTTACGCGCAGGATGAGTCGGAAAAGCAACAGTATATCAGTATCGTGGAGGAGAACAATGAACTGCTCCTGCAATTGATTTCCGATATATTGGATTTGTCCAAGATAGAAGCGGGTACTTTCGAGATGGTGTGCGGTGATATCGAGATAAATCCCTTGTGCGAGGACGTGGTGGCTTCCCTGCAAGTCAAGGTTCCGGCGGGTGTCGTACTCCGTTTTGAGCCTTGTCCGGAGAATTGTCATATATATAGTGATAAGAATCGTATTCACCAGATTATATCCAATTTCGTGAATAATGCTTTTAAGTTCACCTCTTCGGGCGAGATCGTGGTCAGTTGCCGGAGAATAGGCAAAGAGATAGAGTTTGCCGTTCGGGATACGGGAATTGGTATTGA